>JAGQHH010000066.1 GCA_020431945.1 Cyanobacteria bacterium HKST-UBA02
CCCGGCTCTCCCGATGCCCCGGCTACCGCACCGACTACCGGTCTTGTGGATGTGGGCGTTCCCGACAGCCCAGCCGGGTACAAACCGGCTATGAGCATGCAGGTAGCCGCCTTCCTGCATAATCCTCAAACCGATATTTTCACCCAGGAAGCTTTTTTCTATTTCCTCGAACGTGAGTTCAAGAGGGCTTTTCGTTTCAGCACCGAGTTCACCCTGGTGGTTTTCTGTATCCGTCTTGCTGCTGCAGACAGCCCTACCGGATTGAGCAAGGAAGAGATCCGGCAGGTTACCGGCGCTATCAATCGCATCAAAAGAGAGGTCGATATCATCGGTCATCTCGGCGAGCGGGGATTCGGCTTGATTCTTCCCGGGGTAAACAGCGCTCAGGCTGCCAATCTCATCGATCGGATAATGAGCGAGCTTCCCCAGCAGGCTCAGGGGCTGGCGGCTTATCAACCGGCTCTTCATTTCGGTCTTGCCACCGTTCCCTTCGATTCCAAAGAGCTTGCCGATCTTCTCTCGGCGGCTCAGGGCGCCATGATCGTTGCCTGCCAGAAAAACGCCACCCGCCTGACCGCGTCCGAGGCCAGGGCGTGAACCTCTTGGTTCTTGTTTCTCTTATTCTCGCCTTCTCTTTTGCACTTTCCGCTCAGGCCGAGGAGGGCTCCCCGGTGGCTGATATCGTGATCAAGAATGCCCGTGTCTACACCATGGACGCCGCCAGACGGTGGCAACAGTCGGTGGCTGTGAAGGCGGACAAAATCATTTTTGTCGGCACCGATGATGGTGCATTGAGACATATCGGTCCAGCCACCCGGGTAATCGATGCTCGCGGCGGCATGGTCATGCCCGGAATGTTCGACTGCCACGTCCACCTGGCCGACGGCGGAGTGCATCTCAACGAGTGCAATCTCGATGACTGCAAGACCAGCTCGGAGGTGCTGAAAAAGGTAAAGGATTATGCCGCATCGAAACCCGATCTCGAATGGATCAGAGGGGCCGGCTGGAGCCTGCCTCTTTTCGAGCGGGGCAATCCTAGTAAAGAGGCTCTCGACGAGATCATTGCCGATCGTCCGGTTTTTCTCGAGTCTCAGGACTATCACTCGGGCTGGGCGAATTCGGCGGCGCTCGCCAGAGCTGGTATCACTCGCAATACCAGAGATCCGGAGGGCGGCTGCATCGAGCGGGACGAGAATGGCGAACCTAGAGGGACCCTGAGAGAGACAGCCATGCATATCATCCAGAAGCTCATTCCGGAACGCTCACGTCAGGATTATGCAGCGGGTCTGCGCCGCGGCCAGGAGCTCGCCAATCGTCTGGGGATCACTTCCATCCAGGATGCCTGGGTGAATATGGAGCTTCTCACGGCTTACGACGATCTCAACAGAGAGAACCAGTTGAAAGTGCGGGTGAACACTGCCTGGAAGATCGATCCGGAAAAGGATTTCGGACCCCAGGTCGAGAGCATGAAAGAGCTCAGAGAGCGGTATTCCAGGGACATGGTCTCTTTCAGCAGTGCCAAGCTTTTTGCCGACGGCGTCATCGAAGCGCATACGGCAGCGCTTATCGAGCCTTATCTGGGGATCAAGGACAAGATGGAGAGCGACGAGCTCAATTTTCCCGGCGAGAAGATGAAAGATATTGTCTCTCTGCTCGAGAAGGGCGGCTTCCAGGTCCATGTCCATGCCATCGGCGATCGGGCGGTGCGCACCACCCTCGATGCTTTTCAGCAATGTCGCAAGAGTAGCGATGCCGGTCTTTCTCTCCGGCATCATATAGCTCATCTGGAGCTTATCGATTCGAAGGATATTCCGCGTTTTCGAGAGCTCGGCGTGACCGCCACGGTTCAGCCTTTCTGGTGTCACCGGGACAAATATGTCGAGGAGCTCACCGAGCCGGTTCTCGGTCCGGAGCGCAGCCGGGACATCTATCCTCTCGGGGCTCTTTATCGCTCCGGAGCAAGGCTTGCCGGGGGCAGCGACTGGCCGGTCTCTTCTCTCAATCCTTTCGATGCCATAGAGGTGGCGGTGCGCCGGGCCCCGCCCGGGGATGCTGCTGCCGAGACCTGGCTCCCGCACCAGAAAGTCGCCCTGCAGGCTTGTCTGGAGGCTTATACTATCAATGGCGCTTTCGTCAATCATTGCGAGGACCGGCGCGGCTCCATCGAGGTGGGCAGGGATGCCGATCTGATTCTGCTCGATCGCGATCTCTTCGCTATTCCTCTCGAGACCATCCATGAGACCCGGGTGCTCATGACCCTGGTGGGTGGCAGGATTGTCCACCAGGATGGCGGATTGCTTCCATAAAACTTGACACGCATACGTATGTATGTGTAAAATGTGAGAATCGATAATAGTCAGGCTCTATCTAATTGAAAGTAGCATCTCTACGCCAGCAGCTCGAGCAATTATTTCCAGGCAAATGGCTTTCTGCCGGCGATGCCCTCAAGGTTTTGCGTACAGGCATTGCCGAGATCGATTCCGAAAGCGGTCGGGGGCTGGCGCGCCGGCGCATCAGTGCCTGGACGGGTCCGGTCTCATCAGGAAAGACCACTCTTTTGCGAAGCGTGGTGGCATACTGGTGCATGTCCGGTCTCAATGTCGCTTATATCGATACTTGTAGCCGGCTGATTGCTTTCGACTGGGCTTTTGTCGACCGGGGGCTATGTGGTGCCTGGCCTGCGGGGATGATGACAGCTGGTGGCAGCCAGGGCTCTTTCGGTCAGTTCATGGTGCTGCGCCTGAGCGGAGGCGGGATCGCAGAGAGCCGTATTCGCCGTGAAGCCTGCTGGGCCGCCGAGCAGTTGATCGCCAGCAATTTCTTCGATGTGGTGATTTTCGATCTTGTCACGATCCCTTATCTGAGCGATCGGATCTATGCTCGTTTGCAGCGTGCTCTCGACCGGTCGCGATCGGCTCTCATTCTCTTGCGGGACGAAGACGGACCAGAGCACGATTCTCATTCTCACACTAGAGTCGGCTTCAAGTGGTCGAGGGATTATGCTCGCCAGGACGGTCTTGGCGGACCGGTCATGATCCTTCCAGGTATCCAGGGCTTTATCGAAAAGGATGGTCTGACCCGCAATATGGAGATAGAGCTCGTCACCAATGTCACGAATCGCCTGTTTACACATCCCCAACCTCCCGATCGTCGCACATCAAAAGCACGATCCCGAGCTTAAGGACAGACCCTTTGCCCTGATCGGCGGTCGATCCGCCGTGCGTTTCTGCTCGCGCAAAGCCGGGGCTGCCATGGTGGCACCGGGGATGCGTCTCTCCCAGGCCAGGGCGCTCTGTGCCGAGCTCCTCTGGCGCGATTATGACGAGTCTCTCTACCGGCAGGCGCAGAAAGAGCTGCTTGCCGATCTGATCTCTTGCTCTCCGAGAGTGAGCGCATCGGCAGGCTCTTTTGCCAATTTCCTCCTGGACGCCGGCGGTCTCAGGCATATGGGCGGAGAAGGGAAGCTCTGCCGGGAGCTTCTCAAGCTTGTCAGCCGGCGGGGTTATACCGAAGCCAGTGTCGGTATCGCCGACAGTGCGTTCGCCGCTACCGTGGCGGCGCTTTCCCGACGCCGCTGGCTGCTGGTCCCGGAGGGGGGCGATCGAGAATTCCTCGCCGGCTTGCCCATCGAGTATCTGCCTGTCGAAGTGGAGACCCGCCAGACCCTCAAGAGTCTCGGTATCGATCGTATCGGCGAATTCACCGCCCTCGCTCCGGACGAGATCTGCTCGCGGTTCGGTGCCGGCGCTCTTGCGGCTTATCATCTCGCTTGCGGTCTCGATGCCAGGCAACCTTCCATACCTGTGAAAGAGAAGAGCTATCATTGTCTCATCGATCTCGGCGGACCGGTGGAGTCTCTGACCGATACGATCTTCGTGATCAAGTCCCTGATCGATCGGCTCGCTCTCGAGCTTGCCAGAGAGTCTCTCTGTGTCGAGGAGCTTGCCGTCGCTTTCTACAACGATAACGAATTGATCGAGGAGAGACCGATCAGGATGATGAGCCCTTCCAGTAACAGCAAGTTCCTCCTCGAGGTCTTGCGGCTCAGTCTGGAGAGCAAGCCCATCGCCCGGGAGTTCACGGCCCTGGAGCTGGCCATCGTGCGGACCGCGCCGGAGTCCAGGCAGCAGTTGAGTATCACCGGCACCGGTGACGAGCAGTCTGATCTCCTCAGAAGCAAGAGCGGCGATGCGCTTTCTCTCCTGCTCGCTCGTATCGCTGTCAGGCTCGGCGACGAGGCCCTGGTTCGTCCTGTCCTGGACGATCAGTATTTCCATGATCTTGCCGGGCGCTGGCAACCGGTCATCGAGAGGTCAGGCGGGGAGCCGGCTGCCGTCAATGTCGCTTTTGTGGAGCAGTCTCTGGGTCCTTCCGGGCTGGTATCGGAAATGGTGCTCAAAAAATGCGGCGATATAGACGGCGGAGTACCGGTAATGGTGGAGTTTCAAGAGTCGCGGCCCGGCGCCGTCAACTTCGAGGGACTCTGGTACGAGATCCTCGCTATAACGGTGCCCGAATGCCTGTCAGGGCTCTGGTGGGAAGCACCGGTACGCCGGTCCTGTTACAGAGCTCTCATCCGCTCTCCTTTCGGGCAGAGGCTTCTGGTCATGCTGGTTTACGATCATGAGCTTCGAGCCTGGCATATCGAAGGAATCTTCGATTGACATGCTACTCTAATCCGCATGGAATTCCTCGCTTCGATAGACAATACTCTGCTTCTCAATATTGCAGTAGTCGCTACCCTGATCTGCTGGGGCGCCTGGGGTATTACCGATAAGCTTGCACTGGATGCGGCACCGCCGCTCATGGTGATGTTCTGTCTCAATCTTTTCGCCGTGCCTGCATTGGTCCTGGCCTTCGGCGCCCTTTTCGTCCTCGAGCCTGGCCAGTGGATCAACCAGCCGGTCCTTTTCTGGACCGGTGTGGCAGGAGTAGCTTACTTCATTGCCATGATCCTCTATCTCGTCGCCATGGGCATGACCGACGCCAGCTTCGTCCTGGGAATCACTTCAGGCTATCCGATCATCCTGCAATTCATCTCCACTGTTTTCTTGAAAGAGCCCCTGGTTCTGGCGAGGCTCCTGGGCAGCGCCCTGGTGCTTGCCGGGATTCTTTCCATCTCCTGGTCGGCAAAGACCGGTGCCGAGAAGTTGAAACTGTCACCGCTTTTGATATTGCTTATCGTTGTCACCACACTTCTCTGGGGAATCTGGGGGATCTTCGACAAGAAAGCCCTGGAGGCGGGATCGCCGCTCATGGCTTTTGCCGGCAAGTGTCTCTGGGATGTACTCTGTCTCCTGGCTCTCTGGGTCTATCTCATTTTCGCCCGGAAATTTCCGGTGCCGCGAACAGCCGGGCTCTGGGTGCCGGTCTCCGTTTCGGCTGTCTGTCTCTACCTGGGCGCTTTCGCTTATCTTGTCGGTCTGCAACTGGCCACAGCTTCTTATATCGTCTCGATAACGGGCTGCTACCCGCTTGTCATGTATCTTCTCGCTCTGGTGGTACTGAAAGAGCGTTTCAACGGTCTGCGGCTTCTCGGAATCATACTGATCACCCTGGGCGGCATAGTCACTCATACTACTCAGATGCTCTAGTTGTCATCAGCTCTCCTGTTGGGCATAATATGAACGTGTCACAGGGAGACAGAGCGCTGGCAGAAGATTTTTTCATTCCGGAAAGCAGCAAGGGCGGCTCGGATCATAGCGATCCCGGCAAGTTCTACGCCGACAGCTATGGGACTCGCCTTGCCGGGGGCAGTGGCGATACAGCCTGGAAGAGCCGCTGGAATGATTTATTCAAAGACAGTAAGGGCAATGACGGTGGCAAGGCCAGCACCGGGGACTTTGTGGAGCCTGCGGTCCGGGACAAGCCCCAGGGCGCCCAGAGTATTCTGCCGCCGGCCTGGCGTTTTTCCACCGACGGTCAGAAGCCCCAGGGCTATTATCAGGATCGTCCCACTTATTTTCGCCCCGACCGACCCAGATTCACTGTGGACCGGGTGCAGGAAGGCGACCGGGTGAACGAGACCCGGGACAAGCCCCTGGCGGGCAAGAAGATTTATATCGATGCCGGACACGGAGCCAACCATCCAAAATACGGAGCCGTCCACGAAGGGGTGGAGGAGAAGAATCTGGTTCTGGATTATGCCCTGGAGCTGGGCCGCAAGCTCCAGTCCATGGGCGCCGAGGTGGTGCAGACCCGCACCAGCGATGTCCTGGTCACCAACGAGCAACGTCAGGCCAGGGCCGACGCCTCGCATGCCGATATAGTGCTCAGGATTCATGCCAATTCGAGCAAGTCGTCATCGGTCAATGGAATCGAGACCTATTACACCGATCCGCACGATCGACCTCTTGCCGATGCGGTGCACGGCAGCCTGGTATCAGAGCTCAATCAATATGTCGGAACGCATGGAGGCGGCAGGGTCCAGGATCGCAATGTCTTGCACAGACAGTTCGAGATGGATGCCCAGGCTCCCCAGATCCTCATGGAGCTGGGTTATATGAGCAATCACCGGGAGCTCGGCAGACTGACCTCTCCGGGCTACAGAACCGCTGCCGTGGACGCAATCGCCGACGGCGTGGTGAAGTATTTCAATTCCAAATAAGTAACGATCCCAGGTAACGATCTGGTCACACAGCAGATCTAGACTTGATCTCATGATCGATCGTGTAGAGACTGCTGCTCATCCCAAATCCGGTCTGGTTCCCCTGGAGCTGGACACCCTCAGCCATGCTCCGGAGCGGAGCCGAACCGGCAGAGGCGACACCGAGCTGATCTCGGGCAATTTGAATATCGTGCCACTCAAAGAGCTGCCCAGGACTTCGATCGATGAGCTGCTCAAGAACAGTCATCTAAAGGACCTTCCAGCCCTGGCAATTAGTTCAAACCGGGCCGAATTCATGGAGGTCCCTGCTCTCACAGCCCTGTCGTCCAGGAGCAATAGAGATGGCGACTGGAAAGGCAACTGGAAAAGATTATTCGATGAGAAGCCCGGGGCTTCCGACCGGAGAAGTGACCGAACATCTTCCGAATATCAGGGACATCTTCCCCCTGCCTGGCGGGCCTGGAAACCCGAGCCGGTAGTAAAGCCTCAGAGAACACAAGAAGTGAGTAATCCGGATGCCGACCGGAATCTTCCTGCCGAGTGGCAAAACGGTGGCTGGATGAAGCATCGCCCGGTGCAGACGGTTCGACCTGATTCAGTCAGTCCCACTGGCAATCCCATGGAAGGGAAGACCTTCGATAAAGTGGCGTCGGTTTACTGGGAGGGTGCCTGGACCGCCAACGGCGAGAGATTCCGCCCGGACGGTCTGACCGCCGCTCATAAGAGCCTGCCTTTCGGGACTGTTCTGACGGTCATGTATCAGGGTCGAGAAGTGCAGGTGCGCATCAACGATCGTGGTCCGTATATCCGGGGACGGGATCTCGATCTCTCGCGCGGCGCAGCCAGGGTCCTGGGTTTCGATGGCGTACATCCGATCACTTATCGTATCGACAAGTGGGGCGATGGATGCACTTTCCATCATGGTCGCAAGGTATGCCGATCGCAGAGGCGGCAGCACCGTTCGTAGTGCTGGCTTCCTGACAGGGCATTAATGCTCGATTGACCGGATTGCCCTAAGATCTGAGCCATGCAAACCATGAATATAAGCCAGGCTCTCATAACCGCTTCGGATCAGCTCGACCGGGGCAATCTCGAATATTGCGAGCAGATTCTCGCCAAAGTCCTCAGGGCTGATCCATCGAATGCCGACGGTCTTCATTTGATGTCCATGGTGAGCTACAAGAGAGGCAGGCTCGATAGCGCTATCGATTTCAACAAGCGCGCGTCCAGGCAGGCTCCCGATAATCCGACCCTGCTCAACAATCTGGGAAATTTCCTCAAGGATAAAGGCGATCTGGCAGCTTCGAGACAGGCTTATGAGAGGGCTCTGGGGCTCGATCCAGCATGCTTCCCGGCGCAATACAATCTGGCTCTGGTGCTTTCCGCTCAGGGCGAGAAGGAAGGTGCCATTCGAGCCCTCAAGCGCGCCCGGCTCTTGAAAGGCGATTATCCTTATATCCATCATCATCTCGGTCTCGAGCTGCTGGCCTGCGGTAGGGCCGAGGAGGGGATAGTCTCTCTCGAGAAAGCTCTGGAGGGGCTGCCCGGGGAAGCCGGTTTGGCGACCAGAGAAGCTCTTGCCGGCGCTTTCTACAGTCTCGATCGCCATGATTGCGCTTTGCGAGAATACGAGATCCTGGCTGAAAGCGGCGTCGAGAGCGAGATCGTGGCGAGCCGCCTGATCGAGCTCAAGAAGACGCAGTAGAGGTCTGATTAGCAGGTATATCAGCGGGTATATCGGATCTAGTCCGAAAGGCTCGCGAAGCTCATGAGCGATAAATCTGATGATGAGCGCTGCCCACGCTGCGGTGGAGTGAAAACTCTTGCCGGGCGGTCGCATTCGCTCACCCAGTGGATCGAGGCCTGCAACTGCGCAATTCTCGATGCCGCCGAGAAGGAAGGGCAGGAGCTGATAAGCATCTGCGCCGACTGCGGCAAACGCGCGGCAGCGGGACGCGCGGGCTCTTTCACCCAGTGGATATTTCGCATGGATCTCTGCTCCTGTCCGGTGCCGAGACCGAGACTGCAGCCGGCAGGCACGTTAGAGCCCGTTGAAACAGAAGTGCTTGCCGAGACCGAGAATTATGAGGATGCAGGCGTTGAGATCGAGGTGGACCCCGATCGCTTCCCCGTGGATCGATTCCGCCCCCTTTCGGTGATCGGCAGAGGAAGCACCGGCACGGTTTATTACTGCAGCGACCGGCTCCTCAATAAGGACGTGGCGGTCAAGGTTCTCAACAGACAGTCCGACGAGGATCTGGTGGCGTTTCAGAGAGAGGCGAAAACTACCAGCAATCTCAATCATCCGAATATCGTCCAGGTGCTCGACTTCGGTGTCACCGGCGGTGGTGTGCCTTTCATGGCTATGGAATTCGTCGATGGGGTCAGCCTTGATCTGGTGCTCGCCGAGAGGAAGGTTCTCGGATTACGCCAGGCTCTCGAGATCTTCCACCAGGTCTGCCAGGGCATCAGCTATGCTCATGGGGAAGGAGTCCTTCATCGCGACCTCAAAAGCTCGAATATTCTTCTTTCGGGCCTCGACAGCGGCAATCCCGATGTCCGTATCATCGATTTCGGAGTGGCTCTGGGAAAGTACAGCTCCGACGGTGCGATAATAGCGGGTACGCCGGCATATATGCCGCCGGACCAGGCTCTCGGAAGATCATATGACGAGCGCTCGGAAGTCTATGGAATCGGTTGCACTTTTTTCGAGGCGCTCACCGGCCGGCCGCCTTTCAGTGGTGATACTGCTCTCGATACCATGAGAAGGCATGCCGAGGAGCATCCTCCCAGTCTCGCCGAGGCGAGTGTCACCGGCCAGGTCTTTCCGGACTCTCTTGAAAGCATTGCTGCCTGCTGCCTGGAAAAGGACGGAGATGATCGATTTACCTCTGTAAGTCAGCTCGACCAGGCTATCCTGTCGGCCTTGCAAGAGATCGTCGAGAGCGAGAAGCCGGCTGTGACGCCGGTAACCCAGCATGTCTGGACATTCATCAGCGAGGAGGGCTGGCGCTCGGGAAGATTCTGGGCGATTCTGGCGACATTCCTGGTGGTGGCAATCGTATCCGGCGCCTATCTGGTGAACCGCTCGGTGGCGATCACCGAGCGCAAAGCCCACAAGGACGTCTCCGAGTCCGATCTCGCCCTGACGCCCCTGACCAGTCTTGTCTCCACCGCCATCGAGCCGCACTTCTCGGACATCGGCGAGGTCAAAGGGCAGTCCCGGCTCCTGGCCAAGGAAGGCGTCACCGACAGGCAACTCGAGGAGTTATCCGGCAGGCATGATATCTACTCGGTAATTATAAATGGCGACCCGATAACCGCCAGGGGTCTGGCGGCGATAGCCGACTGCGGCATCGTGGATCTGAAGATCACCAATGTCAAAGTCGGTGACGAGGCTGTGCCCGTGCTTGCCTCGATGAAGGATCTCAGAGCCCTGGATATGATGGGCACGAATATCACCAGTGGTGGTATCAAAGATCTGCTTTCGCGCACGTCTCTGGATGAGCTTCATATAGGTGGCGATCTGGTGGACGACAGCGCCATCCAGGCAGTTGCTTCTACGCCTTCTCTCAAGGGTCTGGAGATATCGAAAGCTCCCGGTGTAAGCGAGAAGTCCCTGACGAAGCTGGCAGCTCTTCCCGAGCTGCGTATCCTCGGTCTCGACGCCATCGAATTCGGTTCCCGGATGCTTGGCGCTTTGAAAGGTTTTCCGGCTCTGCAGGAGCTTTCTTTGAGCCGGATCGATCTCAGCAGGGAATTGCTCAAAGGGGTCACTGGCCTCAATCTGACCGGTCTGGAGATAGCCAGGACCGATCTCGATGACAGTCAGCTCGAGAAGATCGTTTCGATGAAGAGTCTCAGGAGCCTCACTCTCAAGCTTTGCGGGACTTCCGATCGGCAGCTCAAGATAATCGCCCGTGCCGGCAAGCTCGAGCGCCTGTCCATAGTCAGTCCGGAGCTTTCCGGGAGCGGTCTCGAGGCATTGCCCCCGGGTCTTCAGAAGCTCGATCTGAGGCGCTCTTTCAAGGTGTCTACAGCGAAATTGCAGGCTTTTCGCCAGAGCCATCCCGGTTGCCGGGTGATTTTCTCCGGGGGGGATGACCTCAAAGGGCAGGTGGACGGCCTGAGCAAGGCTCTTTTCGACAGTCTCGATTCGGGAAGGAACCTGCGAAAGTACTGGTAGCATACTTTTGTATGGTATAATTCCGGAATGGAAACAAGCGTTCTGTACGCCGAGCTTCATTGTCATTCGGCTTTCTCGCTCCTCGACGGCGCCAGCAATCCCGAAGAGCTTGTCAGTCGTGCTGTGGAGCTCGGGCTCTCGGCTCTGGCTCTCACGGACCACGACGATCTGGGGGGCTCGGTGCGTTTCGCCCATGCCGCAAAGGAAGCCGGGCTGGATGCCATAATCGGCGCTGAGATCACGCTTCAGGATGGCTCCCATATAGTTCTTCTGGCCATGGACGAGGATGGCTACAAGAATATCTGCCGGCTCATCACCCTCAGCCGTTTCGGCAGGGAGCGGGGCGAGCCCCGGGTCTCCCGGTCAGAGCTCTTCGAGCGAAGCAGCGGTCTTATCGCTCTTTCAGGCTGTCCCCGGGGTCTCATTCCGTCGCTTCTCTCCCGGAAGGACAGGGACGGTGCTGCTCATGCCGCCATGCGGATGCAGGAGATATTCGGCGATCGTTTCTATCTGGAGACCTGGAATCATCACATCCTTCAGGAGCAGGTCATCGCCAGGGAAATCGTCGAGCTTGCCGCTGCCCTGTCCATACCATGGGTGGTCAGCAATAACGTCCATTATGCCCTTCCCGAGAAGCGGATAGTTCATGACGTGCTCACCTGTATCCGCCACCAGACTACTCTTGCCGGGGCCGGCCGGAGATTGCGTCCCAACGGCAGCTGGTATCTCAAGTCCCCGGCGGAGATGGCCCGTCTCTGGCGTCACGATCTCTCCGGGATAGAGCGTACCGTCGAGGTGGCGGAGCGTTGCCGGTTTCGCCTGGGAAGCTTGAAGACACCACTGCCGGTGTTCGAGCCGGCGCCGGAGATTGCCGCCATTTGCGGTATCGATTCGGAGCGGAGTCTCGATCACAATGCCTTGCTCCGGAAGCTCGTCTGGGAGGGTGCCGGGCTCAGGTATCCGGTTCTGCCGCCCGGGCATGTCCGGCAGATCGAGCATGAGCTCGAGATGATCATCGGTCTCGATCTGGCTCCTTATTTCCTGATTATGTGGGATATCGTGCGCTTCGCCCGCAGCCGGGGCATTGCCGTCCAGGGGCGGGGATCCGCGGCCAATTCGGCAGTCTGCTATTGCCTGATGATCACTGCGGTGGATCCGGTGGGCATGGAGCTGCTTTTCGAGCGCTTTCTCTCGGAAGGACGTCACGAGCCTCCGGATATCGATCTCGACATAGCGCATCAGGAAAGAGAGACAGTGCTCCAGTATGTATACGAGAAGTACGGGCGGGAGCACGCTGCCATGGTCTGCGAGATCATCACTTATCGCGGACGCTCGGCTGTGCGTGACGCTGCCCGGGTCCTGGGCTTCTCCCAGGAGACCGCCGACCGGCTGGCGGCGGAGGCCGAGCACAGCGAAGCCCGGGGCGCGGTACTGAAGCTCCTCGACGGCGGGCTGGAGAATGCCGGTCTCGATGCGCGGGACCGGCGGGTTCAGCTTCTTCTCAATGTCGTATCGGGGCTCCATCAATTACCGCGGCATCGATCCATTCATGTGGGCGGTTTCGTTCTCTCCGGCAGACCTCTGGGAGAGCTCGTCCCCATCGAGTCCGCCGCCATGGAAGGGCGCACGGTCATACAGTGGGACAAGGACGATATCGATCTGGTGGGCATGATCAAGATCGATCTGCTCGGTCTCGGCATGCTCACTATGATTCAGGAGGGACTCAAACTGGTGAGCCGTTTCCGTGGTGTCGATATCGATATCGGGCAGCTCGACATGCACGATCCCTCGATCTACAAGATGCTCTGCGATGCTGATACCATCGGGGTCTTCCAGGTGGAATCCCGGGCCCAGATGAATATCCTGCCGCGCCTGAAGCCGAGCTGCTTCTACGATATCATCGTCTCCATCGCCATTGTCAGACCCGGTCCTATTCAGGGCAATATCATCCATCCTTATCTGAGACGCCGGCGCAAGGAAGAAGAGGTGGTCTATCTGCACCCCTCCCTGGAGCCGATCCTGAAGCGCACCCTGGGGGTACCGCTTTTCCAGGAGCAGGGCATGAAACTGGCAGTGGTGGCAGCCGGTTTCACTCCTTCCCAGGCGGATCAGCTCCGGCGGGTGATGAGCCACAAGCGCTCCCAGGAGAAGATGGACCGTCTCTGCGAAGAGCTTGCCGCGGGCATGCGCAAAAACGATTTCAGCGAGGACGCTATCGCCACTATCACTCACCAGCTCCGGGCCTTCGCCAACTATGGTTTTCCCGAGAGCCATGCCGCTTCTTTCTCGCTTCTCGTCTATGCTTCCGCTTATCTCAAGCGTTATTATCGACCCGAGTTCTATTGCGCCATACTCAATGCGCAGCCCATGGGCTTCTACTCCCCCGCCACCCTCATCCGCGATGCCCTCAGGCATGGTGTCAGGGTCGGTCCGGTGGATCTTGGCAGGAGCGCCTGGGATTGTACTCTCGAGCCCGATGAAGAAGACGGCGAGCCGGCTTTGCGTATCGGGCTGCGTTATGTGGAGGGGCTCGGCAGAAAAGCCCGGGATTCTCTTCTCCTGTCCTGGCAGAATGGCGGTGTTTTCCAGTCTCTCGACGATGTGGTGGCACGTAGCGGTCTGAGCGCGGCGGATCTGAAAGTGCTCGCCCGGGCCGGGGCTTTCGAGAGCTTCTGCGCCGGCAGGCGCCAGGCTCTCTGGCAGGTGCTCGGCAAGCTCAAGGAGAAGCGCCCTACTCCGCTTCTCGATTCACTGCATGAGATGGCCGGCCTGTCCGAGCAGGAGACGCCGCCGCCGGTGCTTACCGAGATGAGCGAGCTCGAGACAGTGGTGACCGATTTCAGGATGATGGGACTTTCCACCAGCGAGCACCCCATGCGGTTCTACCGGAGCTGGGCTGAGGAGCGAGGAATTTTCACCTGCACCGGTCTTGCCCTTGACGGCGAGGACGGCTCTTCCCTGAGCGTTGCCGGGGCCGTGATCTGCCGCCAGCGTCCGGGCACCGCCAAGGGATTCGTTTTTCTGACTCTCGAAGACGAGACCGGCCTTGCCAATGTGATAATCCGCCCGGCGATTTTCGAGAAATACCGCCGGGTGATCATGAGCAATTCTTTCTTGCGTGTGGACGGCAGGCTGCAGCTCGAATTCGGCGTGGCCAATGTGATCGCTATGCACTTCGAGCCCCTGCCGTCCCTTGCTGAAGACCCGGCAGTGCGATCGCGGAACTTTCATTGACTCAATTCATTTTTTCGGCGGCGGTTTTTTGAAGCTATAGTCGACCAGGGAAGCTTCCGAATCGACAACTGAATTTTTCGCTGCTGTTTTGACAAGACCGACCCAGGGTGCCCACCAGTAAGTCATATTGACTGGTTGTCCGCCTTGTGTTCCGAGGACCTGGATCTTGATGGTGTCGAATTTTCCGGCGGGGGTCTCCACCACCTCCTGACAAAGAACCGTGGAGGTGTTATCGATCTCGATGCCCATATTTCCCTTGCCCTTCCAGTTCCAGCATTCATCTTTGGCTGGCGGATTGGTCAAAAGAACTCGCTCCGGGCTGAACTGGACAAACATATTTGGGTCGTCGCCATACTGTTCTTTATGCCAGACGACTTTGCCTTTTCGCTTGATATACCATTCGTGAATTGTTTTCACCGAAGGGCTCGTTGTGTCTATCTTCCAGAGGATCGACTTGTCCGGTTGCTCTTCCGCAGCGACTACCTGATTCTTGAAGTCGTCCAGTTTCTGGCCCGAAGGCTTTCCGTTCAAGTCGTACTTCGTATAGGTGTACTTCCACCACCACTCGATGGGCTTGCCCTGATCGTCTTTGATGCGCACCGGGAAGTAGTCCGGTGGCGGTGGTTGCACTTTCTGCTTCGGCGCAGGTTTGTTCGCGGCCTCAGCGGTCAGAGTGCTGACGGTGACCAGGGACAGAATCGAGACAAGAAACCTTTTTATCATTGTTTAAATGCTCGGTACAGAGACGTCATTCTAAGCGCTAGTGAAAAATATTGTTGCCAGCCGCTATGAAAGGTTGCTAATCTTGTTCGAAAGGCAAGGCAGATGACGCAGAACAAAGAAATCCTAGTGGATAAGGACGAAGAACCGATTCGTCTCGACCAGCTCCTCAAATTCCATGGCATTGCTGCCAGTGGTGGCGCGGCAAAGCATATGATTCAAGGCGGTAACGTGAAGGTCAATGGTGAGGTGGAAACGCGTCGGGGACGCAAGCTCAGGACCGGCGATCGAATTGAAGCGCTCGGACAAGAGCTCATCGTGGAGTAGCCGTATACCTGCTCCCTTGGCAAAGACCCATTAGTGCCACGCAATCGGTCAAATCGTCATCGAGTATGGTGCTTTTGAAATAATCGCTTTCGATACATATGGTTTAATGCTCGGTTATGACGGAACAGGCACAAGGTCAACCGGATATCGATTCGCCGGAATTCTGGGATCTCTGTTATCAACAGGGAATGACACCCTGGGAATACGGCACTTTCGCGCCTCCCCTCAAGACATTTCTCGAGACTCCGTACAAAATGCCGCCGGGCAAGCTGGCAGTCCTGGGCTGCGGCACCGGTCACGACGCCCTCTTGCTTGCCCGGAGCGGCTATCAGGTGACGGCAATCGATTTTTCACAACATGCCATCAGTGCGACACATAAGAGATTCCAGGAAGCCGGCATCGCCGGAAGCACCGGTTTTCTACTGCACCGTAATGTTTTCGACCTCTTCGAATATCACGGCTATTTCGACAGTGTTTTCGAGCACACTTGTTTTTGCTCTATAGCTCCGGATAGTCGCAAACGATATTTCTTCGCTATACGAGACCTGCTTCGTCAGGGAGGCAAGTTTCTAGCCCTCTGGTGGATAGGGGAGAGACGTAGCGGGGGCCTGCCTTTCTCGATTACCAAAGATGAGATTTTCGAGATGTTCGACGGCACATTTTCGTTCGATCTCGTATACGAGCCCCAGGACTCATTTCCGCAGGATCAGGGCAAAGAGCTCATCACACTTATGACCAAGTTGTGACTGGATATACACGAATGGGGGTACGGTTTCTCCCATAAACTAAGCTAATATAACTGGACAGCTGCTGTAACATCTCTTATCCTGTTGACAACCAAGGCGAAAGGCAATTTTGGAAACGTGGTCAGGTCGGGTTAAAAGACAATTCAATAGAATCCGGCCTCCACGCCAGGGGGCGATCTCGTGAAAACAACACCACGAATTAGCGTAAATGTAGGCATCACTCTTCCCGACAGGGACAATGGTGTCCGGAACAAGCAAGACCTGAGCGAACACTATGCCGCTCATGTGTCGACCCAGGGATTCAGAGCCCTACTGCGTAACGACTCTCTGGAGGGTCGGCGCTTCCAGCTCTTCCTCAATCGAGTCAGCGATAATGAATATGACCGTCTTCGCAACGAGCGCAGCCGCTCGGTCTCGAGACTGCGAAATCTCGAGAGGCGCGGTCTCATGTTCGAGGCGATCTTCGATCTGATTCCCAGTCTCTTCTCTTCCGGCTGGCGGCTTCTGCCTTCGAGACGGCGTTATCGCTGAGCTCAGGGCACGTCGGCTCGACTGAACTCCTGGACGATCATCACTCCACCGTCCGTGCGCTTCGCCACGCCCACTCCCACGACAATATTGTCCGGATTGAGGATCTGCCCCCGGTGATTGTTGGGGTTGTCCTTCGGTTCGGCCATCATATTGGCCTCACAGCGAGCCACCATCGCTCTCTGGCTGGCGCGGGGATCGGTGTAAAAAGCCAGATTCTCGCAGACCGGCGCGGCGATGCCCGCAGCCCTGGCGCGGTCCTGGGGGCTCCGTCCTTCCGGGTCGAAGTGCCCGGTGAAGCCGCGCTTGCACATATCTTCGGCATAAGCCCGGGCTACTGCCGATAGCTCGCTGCTGCGCCGCACTCTGGCAATGTTGCCGTTACTGGTTCGATCGTTATTGATCAATTGCAGGAGATAAGCCTCCAGCTCTTCGATGGACTCATTGCTCGGAGGTCGCGGTCTACCCGGGGCGATTCTGAAATGTGTCTCGGTACCGGAGCCGGCAGCAGTCATGTTACAGAGGTGCCCCCAGCTATTGTCGACCTGCATGAGCTTGAGCCCGTTCCCGACACGCTTGGCATAAACCACCCTGGTGGGCTCTCCCGCCAGGGCCTTGAGGATGCTGTCCGCCACCAGAGGTGATTCCACTATCCGGCCGTTGATGCTGATCAGGACATCGCCTTTATCCAGACCGCTGGATTTCGCCGAGCTGCTTCCAAGAATTTGATAGATATAGGTGCCGCGTCGGCGGCTGCCACCGACATCGACCATGGCCGGATAGCCATAGAAACCCAGGACCTGAGAGGCGGTCATGCGTCTGCTGGTCATGAAGATGAGTTTTTGCTTGGCCTTAAGCCCGGGAGCGAACCCGATCTCGAGCCCGAGTCCGACGACTGTCAGGGCTGCTAGCAAGATGATTGCGGTGACCTTTCGATAATGCATATATCAGAGCACTCTTTTGAGCATGGGGAAGAAATGAGTGTAGAGATTGTTCCTGGGATTATGCCCCGTCGAGTCGGAGCGCAGGACGAAGTCCCTGTCCACGAGCTGAAATCCCGGGATCATGTCGTAGCTGAATTTGTTTACCATATTCTGTTTGCCGACCAGCACATAGCAACCGGCACTGGTGCGCAATCCGAAATTGTTTGCCCACTGTCGTGCTTCTGCCTGACCGGGCGCCTGCATGCTCGGATTGTAGAGGAGCAGCTGGACGAAAACGATTCGTGGATCACCGAGGCTGAGACCTGTATATCGCTTCAGGAGTTCTTCGAAAGACTGGAGATTCGCCTGGGGCCTCACCCCGCCATAGGGACGGATGCCTGAGCGGTTGGCTCCGGCAAAAGCCTGGCAGGCCGGACACGACATCCCGATAGGCTCGATGACGATCACTTTTCCTTTGAAAGAAGACAGGCGAATCTTTTTCCCGTCTTGATCGAGAAGCTCCATGTCCGGATAGTAGTTATTGAGAGCCGGGGGCCAGTATTGAGGATTGTTGGTACGGGCGCCTTTCTGATTGCCTGCCAGGCAGGGCGGCGCCTGAGACAAGGTAATGACCGAGAGCAGTACTGCAATAGACAGGAGCATCTTTCGATTCGGCATCAGGAGATCACTCTTTTCTTGCGGGCTCGCGCCACCGCCTGCCGGGCTGCGCTCACTGCCGCCTCGGCACAGGGTAGTCCGAGGGCGCTCGAGTGGGCGAAAGAAATCGAGTCCGGGGAAAGAGCTGTGAGACTGTCCACCAGATCGAAATAGCCCGGTCTGGGCACTGCCAGGGCGTGACCCCAGCGGGCCAGGACTATCTCTTCGAGAGCACCGCGGACTTCCGGAGCGACTTTCGAGAGCTGATCCATCATCTTCGATGAGAGGGCTTCCCGGTCTCCTTTGAAGAGCAGTACCCTGCCTATGCTGGCTGCTTCATAGGGCTGATAGACGGTGAGCACCGAACCCATTTCTTCCTTATAGTTACCAGTCATCATATATGGTGTCTCTGCCACGGTAATGTCGGCAAAATCAAGTGGTGGCGCGAACCAGCTATCGAAGGGACCATCGAAGACTCGTTTGCGCATGAGCAGATTGGCGACCAGATATGATCCATAGCGGAAGCCGAAAAGCGATGCTTTCAGTTTGTCGTCGACCCCGTGGAGAATCCGGCTGCTAATCATATGCGGTATCGCCACGATCACATGCTTGCATTCGACTCTTGTACGTTTACTGCCCGAGCCGTAGACTACCGAGACACCCCTGTCCGTGGCTTCGATGGACCAGACGAAGGCGTCGGTGACCACCGAATCGGGCTGATTCTTCTTGACGCTCTCGGCAAGAGCCCGGGACAGAGCCGGGTTGCCGCCTTCGAACTCGTAGGTGGGAAGATTCAGATCATCCAGAAGGGAAAGCCCGGCAAGAGCCGATACTTGTTTGATTCCTCCGCAGAGGGAAGACTTGCAATAGCTGTTCAGAAGCGCCAGGAATTTCGGATCGTATGAAGCCAGCGCCGAATGCAGGGTGCTGCCGTCGAGCTTTTTGAGCTCGGCGTGTTTGCGGTAGTCAGCGAGAATATTCGAGGAGAACATGCCGGAGTATTTCTTCACTTCTTCTTTCAGGCGTGCCAGCTCTTTGCCCGGGGCGGTGCCTGCTTCGCTGCCTGTCAGAGAGCCGTCCCAGTACCACTTGCTCTCTCCGGTCTCCATCTTCACCGGCTTGAGATCGAGCTCGTGCACCAGCTCGCCGAGATCTCCCTCCATATCGGTGAAATACTGGGAGCCGAACGAGTAGTCGATGCCCCGGAAAGAATCGCCGCGAGCGTGACCGCCGGTGCTGTCGTATTGCTCGAGGAGGAGGAAGCTCTCGTCCTTGAGATAGTGGGCGGCGGATAGCCCCGCTAAGCCTCCACCGACGATGACGAAGTCGACTTTCTTGCTGGTTTTGGACGGTAGTCTCGGGAGTTTCGCGTCTCTTATGTGGTGACCGACGGTGAAATCGTCGCCTTTCCAGGAAGCGATCTTGTAGGAAGTCCCGGCTCGGGCCGCCCGGTTCAGATCGGTGTGCCAGAAAAGCGAGGCGCCGAAGGAGAGGGCCACCTTTTTGAGAAAATCTCTTCTCGAGTGGGTTCCGGTCATTGATTTTGATTCTCTTCTTCTGAGTTCGTGCTTGACAGCTCCGGCCGTCGGATCAATTCATTATATCGATTAAAGCTTCCTGGTCCATTTCAGTCCTCATTTGGTAGAAATTCGGTAGAAATGAGGAAGCTCCGCCTTCGGACCGTTAAAATGCTTAAGGTTCGGAGACTGGATAATTGAAGTCTGCCAGTTGAGTAAGCAGCTTCGTACAGGTGACGGTAATGGACGTGAAATTAATGGAAAAGAGCAAGGAAGCAGCCGGCAAGAGCGACAAGCAATCCGAGAAGAAGTCGGAAAAAATCGAAAAGAGCGAGAAGCTCAGCGCTAAGCTCGGCAAGATCAAAGAAGGCGGCGCGCCCAAGTATCATGCCAAGCTGAAAGATGATGGCAAACTCTTTGTCCGCAAACGTCTCGAACTCCTGCTCGATCCCGGCTTCCAGGTGGAAGACGGCATTCTCGCCAACTGTCTCGACGAATCGCTACCCGCCGACGGTGTAGTCACCGGAATCGGTCAGATACAGGGCAAATCGGTTTGCTTCATGGCCAACGACTCGACGGTCAAAGCCGGATCCTGGGGCTGGCGGACGGTGGAGAAAATCATCCGAATTCAAGAAACCGCTGAAAAATTGAAAGTACCCCTGATTTATCTCGTGGACTCGGCCGGAGCCCGGATTACCGACCAGATCGAGATGTTCCCCGGCAGACGCGGCGCCGGCAAAATCTTCCACAATCAAGTCAAGCTTTCCGGAATGATCCCGCAGATCTGTCTGCTTTTCGGACCTTCCGCCGCCGGTGGCGCCTATATCCCGGCTTTCTGCGACATCGTCATCATGAACGAAGGTCGCGCTTCGATGTATCTGGGATCGCCCCGCATGGCCGAGATGGTCATCGGCGAGCGCGTTTCTCTGGAGGAGATGGGCGGCGCCCGCATGCACTGCTCGGTGAGCGGCTGCGGCGACGTCCTGGTGCAGTCCGAAGAAGAAGCCATCGAGCTCTGCAAGAAGTATCTCTCTTTCATGCCCAGCAATTGCAGCAAGAAAGTTCCGGACGTTCCTTCGCAGAAACCGGCTCCTTTCGAGAAGACCCTGGAGCAGATCATTCCCGAGAAAGAGAACATTCCCTTCGATATGTATCAGGTCATCGACCGGCTCATCGACGAAGGCTCTTTCTTCGAGATGAAGAAGCTCTTCGCGCCGGAGCTGATCACCGGCTTCGGCCGCATCGATGGTCGGGCTGTCGGGATTATCGCCAACCAGCCCCGGGTCAAAGGCGGCGTGCTCTTCGTCGACTCCGCCGACAAAGCAGCCCGCTTCATCTGGCTCTGCAATGCTTTCAATATTCCGCTTCTTTTCCTGGCTGACGTGCCGGGCTTCATGATCGGCACCAAGGTCGAGCGTGATGGAATTATCAGAGCCGGTGCCAAGATGATTTCAGCCGTCTCTTCCGCCGATGTGCCCAAGATCTCGGTGGTGGTGAGAAAGGCATACGGAGCCGGTCTTTATGCCATGTGCGGTCCGGCTTTCGAGCCTGACGCCTGTCTCGCTCTTCCCACTGCCTGGATTGCCGTCATGGGTCCGGAAGCAGCGGTCAATGCCGTTTACGCCAAAAAGATCAGCGAGCTTTCCGAATACGATCGACCTGCCTTCGTCGAAGAGAAGCGTCGTGAGTATCGCGAAGACGTCGATATCTTCAAGCTCGGCGCCGAGATGGTGGTGGACGGCATGGTGGAGCCGGAGAATCTCCGCCAGGAGCTGATCAATCGCTATAACGTCTACGCCAGCAAAGAAATCGATCTGCCCCGGAAAAAGCATAGCGTCCTTCCTGTATAGATCCTATGACACAGAAAGAGAAACAGACGGTATCCGATACCGATAGAAGCGCTTACCGGTGCTTCACCAGAGTCGAGTTGCGCTACGGAGACACCGACCGTCAGGGGCATATCAACAATGCGGTCTATTGCACTCTTTTCGAGTCCGGCCGCTGCGAATTCCTCTACGAGAACGGCCAGTTCATCTCGGGTCCGGGTAGAGCTTTTGTCATCGTCAAGCTCACTCTCGACTATCTCAGCGAGATGAATTATCCAGGCACCTGCGAGATCGGGTCGAAGATCCTGTCTCTGGGCAAGTCTTCCATGGTGGTGGGTCAGGCGATTTTCAAAGACGGTGTCTGCTCATCCACCGCCGAGAGTATCATCGTCCTCACCGACGAGAGTACCCGAAAGTCGACTCCCCTCACCGATGAGATCATCGAGAAGCTCAAGCCATACATGTAGTTACTCACCCATCCAGGAGCTTGACTGCATCGGGCAGGCTCTGGCTGGCGGCTTCGACATCGGGAAAGAGCAGGGAGTGCATGGTTCTGGATTCATGAATCAGACCGTAGACCAGGTGACCGGAGCCGTCTTTGTTTTTCATCACCGTCATGCGCGAGATACTGGCGAAGGGGATCCGCTCGATTTTGAATTCTCCCGGGTGTGACACCGAAACGACATTGAGATCTTTCACCGGCTGTCTGTAACGCAGAATGATCAGGGCTCTATCGCTGATTCCATATATGCAGCGGCTCTGCCTTCGAAAGAAGGCGAGATTGTTCAGGCAGATAACCGAGGACACCAGGACAAAGGCGACTATGAAGACCATCGCCGCCTGGACCGGATCACCGTGCTTCGACCAGAGCATAATGAAAAAGAAGCCAGCCAGAATAAATGAGCCTATGATTCCGTTTTTCGTCTCGGTAAGGTAGTTCGTCGACTTCCCCAGGTCCGGAACCGCCACGAAAGAAAGTTTTTCATCCCCGGAAAGCAAGGATTTAACATGCTCTCGCAAATGATCTTCCGGGATCATCGGATCAGGTGGTGCGCTGGAACTGGGCTTCGAGCAAGCGGGCGTAGGCCTGGTCGCGATTGACCAGCTCTTCGTGGTTGCCTGATTCGATTACTTTGCCATTTTCGAGAACGAGAATCTCGTCGGCGTGGCGGATGGTCGAGAGGCGGTGGGCGATGACTATGACGGTGCGGCCTTGCATGAGATTGTTGAGGGCTTTCTGGACCATGGCCTCCGATTCGTTATCGAGGGAGCTGGTGGCTTCATCCAGGATGAGGATAGGCGCGTCTTTGAGAATCGCCCGGGCGATGGCGAGACGCTGTTGCTGGCCGCCAGATAGGCGCATGCCCCGCTCGCCGATCATGGTGTCGTATCCCTGGGGCAAGTCGGAGATGAAATCGTGACAGTACGCTGCCCGGGCTGCTTCGACGATCTGCTCCTGGCTGGCCCTGGTATTGCCGAGCATGATATTTTCGCCGACGGTGGTGTTGAAGAGGAAATTGTCCTGGGTGACTACGGCGATCTGACTGCGCAGAGAATTCAGGTCGTACTCCGGAAGGGGTCTGCCGTCGATGAGAATGGCACCGGCGGTGGGGTCGAAGAAGCGAGGCACGAGATTGGCGATGGTGGACTTGCCGGCGCCGGAGTTGCCGACCAGGGCTATCATCTTGCCTGCCGGAATGAGTAGATCGATATCTTCGAGCACCAGCTCTTCGTGACCGGGATATTTGAAGAAGACGTGGGCGAACTTGATGTCGTGGGAACCCGGAGGCAATTCCACGGTGGTCTCCGAATTGGTTAGGGCAGGCTCGTCGTCGAGCACATCGAAAACACGATCGGCAGCAGCAAGGGCTGGCTGGATGATGCCATTGACCCGGCCGATTGTTTTGAGAGGCGAGTAGAGAAGCATCAGAGCGATGGTGAAAGAGGTCAGGGCTCCAACGCTCATATGTCCGTGAATGACCTGATCGCCGGCCACCCAGATCACCGCCGCTATTCCGACAACGCCTATTTGAGCCAGCACCGGCGACATCAGGGCTTCGTTGCGGACTGCTTTCATGGTGGCATCGAGAAAATCTTGATTGGTTTTTTTAAATCGATCGATCTGATAGGTCTCGAGATTGAAGGACTGAACGACTTTGACGCCCTGTATCGATTCGCCGAGAACGCCCACCAGATCGCCTATGGCTTCCTGACCGCTGCGGGAGGCTTTTCTGATTTTCTTGCCGAGAATTTGAACCGGTACGAGAATGAGCGAGAAGATAGAGAGAGCGATGATGCTGAGCCAGAGGCTCTGGTAGATGAGCACGGCTGCCAGGGAGATGAGGGTGACGGTGCGGCTGATCATCGTCTGGAATGTCTGGGATATGGCGTTCTCGATGACGGCGATGTCGTTGACCACTCTTCCTATGAGCACGCCGGAAGGATTACCGTGGAAATATTGCAGTGGTTGTTTTTCCAGATGGCAGAAAACATCGTTGCGCAGATCCCTGATGGCGGATGCACCGACAAGCCTGATCAGATAAGACTCGAGAAAGCGGAAGAGTCCCTGGAGCATGGCGATGACCAGCACCGCCACCGGCACCCAGACCAGAAGATTGGCGCGACCCTCGACGATGATCTTTTGCAGTCCCTGACCGGCAAGCCAGGCCATGAGAGCTTCCATAGAGCCCGAGGGGACAGCGGCAAGCATCCCGAATACGAAAGGCACGCCATAGGGTCGGATGTAATTCAACATCCTCCTGTAGGTCTCATAGCTCTTGGTGGAGATAGCCAGTTTCATCTCTCAGTTCAACTGCAGTGTTTTGACGATCTCTTCGATGCAGTTGTCGACATAGTTTCCTTTGCCGAGCTGGTCTCTGATATCCAGGAGCTCCTGGGAGATCTCTTTGCGCAGACCCGGCACATCGAGAAGATCGAGTGTATATCTTACGAGTTGCTGGGCGCGGCAATCCAGTTGTAATAGTTCAGGAACCAGGGTCTTCCCGGCCAGGATATTGGGAAGACCGACATTCTTGATCTGCTTGTAGAGCATCACGAACATGAAGCTGAGCCAGCTTCCTCTATAGAAGATGAGCATGGGTTTGCCGAACATCGCCACTTCCAGGGTGGTGGTGCCCGATTTCGCCCAGACCAGGTCGCATGCGGCTATAGCGGCATAGTTCTCGGAGGCGCCGACGAAGGCCACGGACTTCTCAGGCAGGCCCGCTTTGCTTATCTCAGCTTTGAGGATCTCGCCCAGGGTCTCATTGGTCAGGGAGACTACGAACTGGGTTTCGGGCTTCATTTCCAGGACTTCTTTGATGGCCTGGATTACTACCGGCGCATGACCCCGGATCTCCTGGCGGCGGCTACCGGTAAATATTGAAACCAGGGGCTTTTCGGCGTCGAGCCCGTGATCGGCACAGAATTTCTGGCGATCCGGAAGATCTTTCGTGCGCGGGATATTCTTCAGGAGCGGATGTCCGACAAACCTCGCTGCCACGCCGTTCTGGCGGAAGAGAGGCTCTTCGAAAGGAAAGATGACAAGTATTTTAGAGGTGTTTTTCTTTATAGTCTTAATACGCCAGGGGCGGGCAGCCCATATCTGGGGCGAGATGAAGTAGAGGACAGGCAGATCCCGGCGGGAAGAGCGGATGTCCGAAGCGAGCTGGAGATTGAATCCGCCGTAGTCCACAAGCATCACCATACTGGTGTTCTCCTGCTTGATTCGGCTGAGGAGCTTCTGTCTTACTCCGGCGAGAAAGGGAATTAGCTTGAGACCTTCCACCAATCCAAGAACCGAGAGCTGTTTGTTCTCGTAGACAAGCTCTACCCCGGCGGCTTTCATCTTCTCTCCGCCGATTCCCCAGACCTTCAGGTCCGGGTGCTGAGCCCGGAGCTTCTCGAATATGGGCGCACAGTGATTGTCGCTGGAGACTTCCCCGGCGACCACCATGATCGATTTACTACTGGACTTTTCCATAATGCAGAGCCACCGAGCCGCCGGCAAGGGCGATATGGCGGACGTCGGCCATGCCGGCGCCGGCAAAACGCTTGCTTATCTCGTCCGGATCGGGATAAGTGGACTTGGACTCCGGCAAGTAAGTATAGGCGGACCGGTCGTTTTGCAGGACCTGCCCGATGATCGGAACGATATTGCCGAAATAGAAGCGGAAGGTAGGAGCGAAAAGGAAACCTCTGGGCTTGCCCAGATCGAGATTGATTACAGCGCCTCCCGGACGGACGACCCGGGCCATCTCCGAGAGACCGCGGTCGAGATCGCTGAGATTGCGCAGACCGAAGCTGATTATGGCGCCGTCGAATTCGTCGGTGGCAAAAGGAAGATTCTGGGCGTCTCCTTCCACGAACTCGAGTCGGGCTGTGATTTCGTTATCCTTTCTGGCGGACGCTTCCCGGGCTCGGGCTACATCGAGCATATTGCCGGAGAAGTCAAGTCCGACGACTTCGTCTTCCGGTCCGAGTCTCGAAGCGATGCGCAGGGCGAGATCGCCGGTGCCGCAGCAGACATCGAGAAATCTTCCGGCGCGCCCTTTTCTTGCCTGGGCTGTTTTGTGAAGAAGCAGATCCACCGCTCTTCTTTTCCAGGCCCGGTGCATACAGATGCTGATTGCATCGTTGGTCAGGTCGTATCTTCTGGCTATACGCTCGAACTGAGCATGGACGAATCCATGCTTTTCCTCATCGGTCGGAAGCGTGAAGGGCATGGCTCAGTGGATGAATCCGAATCCGAGAAGCAGGCAGCAGATTAGAAAAGCTATGGAGAGTCCCCAGGTCAGCCGGTCGAGCCCGGCTTCGGCTCCGCGCTTGCCCGAGAACATCGAGGCAGTGCCGCCGATACCGCCGAGCCCTTCGCCCTTTGGCGAGTGCAGAAGAATCATGATTATGATTCCCAGGGCAAGCAGGGTGGTCAATATCAAGGTGGCGATGTAAAGTGGGCTCATGTCTTTTCTGATTCTTTCCCGGACTTAGCGGGTTCTTGTAAAGCAGATTCGATTATAGCGCATACGCCCCTGTCCCCGGGCGCCGTGCCGGTCGGGCTTGGCCAATCGTCACCTCATAACCGGCGCTTAATGATAGATTAGATAGTGGTTGATCCGATAAGAGTCTCCAAGGGTCTTTCTGGCGTGCAGGATCTGGTCGAAATCAAAGTGCTTCTGGCGGGAGGCGATACGGAGCTTCTCGAAGAAGTGAAAGATCGTCTGGTGGATTTCAGTCGAACCGTAGAGCTTGCTGAAAGCCCCCGAGATTGCATGTCCAGGCTCAAGGGCGGAGATACAGATGTTGTACTCGTCGATCAGACGATCCTGAGCAAGGACCCGGGACAGGCTCTGGGATTCATCCGCGCCTCGGCACCGCGAAGCGCGATACTGTGCCTGGTGCCCGACGCCAGTGAAGAGGAAGCTCTTGCGCTGATCCGCCTCGGGGCTGACGAAGTGATTACCAGGGACGAGCTCCGGGAAGGAAAGCTCAGCCGCATAGTGGGCCGTGTCTGGCAGCGCTCCAATGCCGGGGTGCAGATGACTTCGCAGATAAGCGATTTCGTTCTCACTCATAGTTTCGACGGAATTCTCACTCTCGATTTGCAGAACCGGGTGCTCTTGTGGAACCATGCCATGGAGCGCATGTTCGGGCGCAAACGTGAAGATGTGCTGGGCAAAGTCGCTGTGGATGTTCTGCCTTTCGAAGGGCTGGGCGGCGAGATCGCCAGAGCGGTTTCGGGTCTCTCATTTGCCGGCCAGACAAGACGCTATCTTCTGCGCGGGGTGATGCGAGTCTATCGTCCGTACTACTCGCCCCTGACCAGCAGGTCCGGACAGGTCATAGGCGCCATGGCAATCTTCCGTGACATGACCGAAGAGCTGAGCGCCGGGCAGCAGATCAAAGAGTTGAAAGAGCGGGTGGACAAGCTCGCCGATACCGTGCCGAAAATGGTCTGGATGGCTGGTGTCGATGGTGTCCGCAATTATTTCAACAGCCGCTGGGCTGATTTCACCGGGGTCAATGTCGAGTCTCTCTACAACGACGGCTGGCTTGTGGGTGTGCATCCCCAGGACAGACCGAACTATGTGGCGGTTCTTCGAAAGGCCCTGGATGACCGCGAGAACTTTCACGTCGAATACCGGATGCGCCGTCATGACAATTCTTTCCGCCGCATTCTCGATTCCGGGACGCCCCTAATGGGACCGGACAAGGAGTTTCTAGGTTT
This sequence comes from Cyanobacteria bacterium HKST-UBA02, assembly GCA_020431945.1. The sequence goes on from JAGQHH010000066.1 coordinate 27,498, forward strand.
TATCGGCACTTGCACCGACATCAGCGAAACCGGCACCACCCAGCACCGCATCGAAACCAGGCAGCTTGCCAGGCTCTGGAGCGAGACCGGAGACTATCAGCGGTCCACCATGAGAGAGACCGCTGCATCCACCATGGAGGATGCACCTATTGGTGTATGGAAGCTGGATCGAGATCTGGTGATTACCAAAGCCAGTCGTGCGGTGGCGGATCAGCTCGGCGTAGAGCCTTCACATCTGGTGGGTCTCCCTTTCGTGGAAGTAGTCGGATCGATTCCTCGAGAGTCTCTCGAATCGGTGCTCACCGAGCAGACCACGGTGCAGCTCACGGCACACCGTGTGGATCTCGGTCAGGGTGACGACAAGAAATCGGTGCTCTGGGATCTTGCTGCCTGGCCTCTCAAGGATAAGAGCAAAGCGGTTATCGGAGTCTGCGTGAGCACCATCGAAGTGGATGAGAAGTCCAGCAACGACAAGCTCAAAGAGGACTTCATAGCGACTCTGGTTCATGATCTCAAAACCCCTCTCATCGGCGCCGATCGAACTCTGGAGCTGATGATTGGCGGTGCTCTGGGCGAAGTCGATTCGGGGCAATCCGAAGTGCTGAGCATGTTGAGGCGTAGCAACCAGGGTCTTCTCCGAATGGTTCAGAACCTCATCGAAGTTTACCGGTACGACTTCAGCAAGGCCGATCTGGCCAGCGACTCCATATCGCTTTTCGATATAGCCACGGAATGCTCCCGGGAGCTTGCTGCCGTTGGCGAGCAGAAAGGCGTCAATCTGGAGACCAGTCTCTCCGCAGGGCATGGACTTGTACTCGGCGATGCCCTGGCTGTGAAGCGGGTTTTTCTCAATCTTCTCGACAATGCTATCAAGTTCACCCAGGCCGGTGGAAAGGTGAGGCTGTGGGGAGAGGAGACACCGAATCAGGTGACAGTCTATGTCAAGGATTCTGGCATCGGTATAGACCGGGAAGATCTGGGCAAAGTATTCGAGCGCTTCTGGCGCAGTGAAAAAGGCCGGGGTCAGGCTGTGGGAACCGGGCTCGGGCTCTATCTCTGCAAACAGATTGTCGATGCTCACAGCGGCGAGATCAAAGTGGAAAGCGAGCCCGGTAGTGGTACTGTCTTCAGTGTTATGCTTCCGAAGCGCTAGATTGCAATAATCAAGCAGGCAAAATCAAGCAGAGGGTCTCGGCTTGTCCCCGTCGAGATAACGCTGCAGGATTATCGCCGCCGCCTGCATGTCTACGAGAGCTTTTTTGTTGCCTGTCTTGACTCCCTGGATCGTCAGAGTACGGATAGCACCGACTGTTGACAATCGTTCGTCCTCGTAGACGACCGGCAGACCAGTGGCTCTTGCCAGCTTGCTGGCGAAAGAGCGGACTTTTTCCGCCTGGTCCCCGGAGCTTCCGTCCATATTGAGGGGTAGCCCGACTACGATCTGTACGGCTCCGTGTCTCCTGGCAATACCTTTGACCCGGCTGACATCTTCTCTGGTGTTGGTTCTTTCGATGGTCTCGAGACCCGCTGCGGTGATGCCGAGAGGATCGGATATGGCGATCCCGATGCGCCTGTCGCCGATGTCAAGTCCGATTATCCGTGGCTTTTCACTCATTGTTGTGATTCTACATCTGAAATACCATAATGTCAGCATGGAGGAGCAGGACCGATGAAGATATACGTGGTCAGGCACGGAGTGCCGGTGGATGGTTTGACAGCCGAGATCAGAAGCGATGCGGAAAGACCGCTTTCGGAGCGCGGCATCGTCGAGACCAATATGGTGGCGTCGGCTCTCAAGACCCTTGGCGCCAGACCCGATCCCATCGTCTCGAGCCCTCTGGTTCGAGCCTGCCAGACCGCCGATATTTTTCAGGAGCACCTTGAAGGAGAGCGCTTGCTGAGCGGTAGTCTTGCCCCCGGTGGCGCTCCCGATGAGGTTTTCAGCTTTCTTTCCAAATACGAGGACAGAGCCGAGATTATGGTGGTCGGTCATGAGCCGGATGTCGGCGACCTGGTGAGCGCACTGGTCGGCGGCAGCAAGCAGTTTTGCATGCCTTTCAAGAAAGGCGCCGTCTGTTGCATCGAGGTGGCTGACATTCCACCGGTCCTCTCCGGAGGCATCGTCTGGATGCTCAATCCGGCAGTCATCGGGGCTTTCTTTCAAGTGAAGCAGCCTTAGGCTATTATGGTAACGGACTGAATAACCGGGGTTTTTGTTTTGGAGCTAATCGACAAATACAGGGGCAGTTTGTTCGGCCTTGCCATTGGCGATGCTATGGGTGCGCCCCTGGAGTATCTGGAACCGGGAAGCTTCGAGCCTGTCACTGATATGACCGGTGGTGGCGTGTTCAAACTGCGTGCCGGCGACTGGACCGATGATACATCCATGGCTCTCTGCATGGCCGAGAGCCTCATCGAATGTCGTGGTTTCGATCCGTCGGATCAGATGGAGCGATATCTCAAGTGGTATCACAGCGGTCATCTGAGCAGTCAGGGTTGGTGTTTCGATGTCGGCACAGTGAATCGCAAAGCCCTGCTCAATTTCGAGAGCACACGCCAGAGTTTCTGCGGTTTGACCGATGAGAGTTCTGCCACCAACGGCTCGATCATGCGTCTGGCGCCCATGGCCCTGGCTTACGCCGCCCAGCCGACCCGGGCACTGGATTATGCCGGGGAGAGCTCACGCACCACCCACGCGCATCCCTGGTGTATCGACGCCTGCCGCTATCTGTGTGCACTGATTATGGGAGCCCTGCAAGAAGAAGTCAGCAAGGAAGAGATCCTCTCGCCTCTGTATTCGCCGGTCAAGGAATACTGGGCGCACCGGCCTCTCTGTCCGGAGATCGAGGCGATTGCCCGGGGCTCCTTCAAAGAGAAAGAGCCCCCTGACATAATGGGTGACGGCTCGGTTCTCAACAGTCTCGAGGCAGCCCTCTGGGCCTTCCACAAATCAAGCACTTTCGAGGAAGGCTGTCTGCTGGCCGTCAATCTGGGATTCGATGCCGACTCCACCGGTGCCGTCTATGGACAGTTGGCCGGCGCTTTCTACGGCGAAGCCAACCTGCCGGCGGCATGGCGCTCGCGACTTGCCCTGGGTCATGTGATCCGGCGTTATTCAGAGCAGCTCTTCGCTCTGTCGCAAACCATGTGAGTAATGTACTAAAATCTGAATTCAATCCCTTGAGGTGAATTCTGTGAGAAAACCCGTTCTCTTGACCGCCGCCCTCGCGGTCTCCTCCTCCGTCTCTTTTTTGTTCTGCGCACTTCATGCCCTGGCGGCGCCGGAGGTCTTCGGCAATCTCAGTTTCGCTGAAGCCAAGGCGAAAGCCAAGAAAGAAGGCAAACTGCTTCTTGTCGATTGCACCGCTTCCTGGTGCGGCCCCTGCAAGATGATGGACGCAAAGACCTGGTCGGACGGCAGTGTCAAGGAAGCCCTGGATAAGAAATTCGTAGCCGTTCAGATCGATGTCGACGAAGAGAAAGAGCTGGCGCAGTCCCTGAAGATCCAGGCTATGCCCACGCTGATCTTGTTTGGAGATGGCGGTGAGAAAGAGGTCGATCGGGATCTGGGCTTCAAGAGTCCGGAAGAGCTGGTTTCCTGGCTGTCCACAGCAGGCTCCGGCAAGTCCAAAGTCGATCGTCTCAAGGACGCCCTCGCTGCCGTCGACGGCAAAGGGGGAGAGGCCGAAGCAAAAGCCCATTTCGAGCTCGGTGCTTGTTATCTCGAGAGCGGTAAAAACGAGGATGCCGCGGATCAGTTCATCTGGCTCTGGACCAACAGTCCCATGGGCAAAGAAGAGATGATGCAAATGAGGCGCTCCGTGCTAACCGGACTGCTCCGCCGGGTGGCAGACCGTTCCGCCGAGGCCAAAAAGAAACTCTCGACTCTGCGGGACGGCACGGAGAAAGAGGATCGTCTCTCCTGGGCTATTCTCAACACGATTCTTTCCGAGGACGATAAGACCCTTTCCTGGTTCGATGGGATCGCAGACAAGTCCGAAAAGGAAAAAGCTTATGGCGATCTCAAGCCCGGTCTCGAGAACATGCTTCTCAGTCGAGGCCGTTTCAAGGATGTCGGAACCTTCGGAATGCAAAAGCCTCTCGAGGAGCTCGACGAGCTCGAGACCGAATCCAAGAAGATTGCTGATGCTGTGAAACAGAAGTTTGGCGATAAGGTTCCGCCCAATTTGAACTTCGATCCTTTCGTCAACAATGCCGGTGTGGTCTATGCTTGCCTGAAAGCTGCTGGACGTGACGACGAGGCCAAGCAGGTCTACGATCGCTGTCTGAAGTTGCGCGATTCGGACGAGATGAAGGAGACCCTGAAAAAGGCTGCCGAAGAGGCTGCCAAATCGCAATAAGTACTCTGGAACTTAATCCGGGACAGGACGTCTTTTCAGGATATATTCGAATGAATCGTCTTGTCGGAGGCGCTCTGAGGCCTATGCACGTCGTCGTCTTAAATAGAATCCTGGCTCTCTGTCTTTTGCTGCTGGGATTCACGACAATCAATCAGGTTGCCGAAGCCGGTGAGACCAGGCTGAAGAGACCGACGGTGCTATACGGGGCGGCGGAGCGGATCGATCAGGTTCAACTTATGAATGCCAGTGTCGACTCTCTCTTTCCCGAAGCGAAAACACCGCCGCCGCCGCTTTCCGGATCCCTCGTCAAAACCGGCTTCGAGCAGCTCGCCAATCGCGATCTGGTTGTCTTCGTGGACAAGTCATTCTCGATGAATACGAGAGACTGCCCGCACACCGCCGGAGAGATTCCAGTCAACGATCGCTCCCCGGGATTTCTGGGCAAGAATCCAGGTTCCATCAGTCGCTGGCGCTGGACGGCCGGTCAGACCATGAGTCTTTCTCGCGAGCTGGCGGCGGTCAAGCCCGAAGGCTTCAGACTCATTCTTTTCAATGACTGGCGTACTATCTATGACAATGTCAAACCGGCAGACATTCCGGCAATTTTCATGAGCACCAAAGTTGGTGGCAGCGAGAACACTGTCGTTTTTCTCGCCGAGCAGCTCAATCAGTACATGGCTCGTAAGAGTCAGGATCCCAAAGGGACCCGCCCACTGGCTGTGGTCATTCTCACCGATGGGCTTCCGGATGATCGTGCCAATCTGCCGGCGGTTCTCATTCAGGCCGCCAATCAGATGGCTTCACCGGAGGACATAAAGGTCCTCTTCATTCAGGTAGGACAGTCGGACAAAGGCGGCGATTTTCTAGCCGACCTGGACGACAATCTTGTGAGCAAGGGAGCCAGGTTCGACATAGTCGATCACCGTTCCTTCGACGAAGTGGTCCGCTCCGGAGTCGGTCAGGCTGTTCTCCAGGCTATCAGAGAATAACCTCAGTCTTGAGACCATCCCTGGGGCTGGTCAGCTGTTTGACTGGTAGCCTGGCTTTCCTGATTGATTTGAGAATTTACTTGCGGAGCCTGCGGAGAATTTACTTGCGGAGCCTGCGGAGCATTTACTTGAGGTGCCTGCGGAGCATTTACTTGAGAAGTATTTGTTTGAGAATTACTTGTTTGAGTTCCGGGGCGGTGCACACCTTTGCCGATGTTCTTGATGCCTCTTCCGAGCTTCTCTGCACCATGTAGAGCGCCGGTGCCCAGTGCTTCGGCTCCTTTGACGGCTCCCTGACCGACTCTTTCGGCACCCCTTCCCAGGGCGCTGCCGCCGGCTTTAGCACCGGCGCCGACCTTCTCAACGCCCACTTTGGCGCCCTTGCCGATTGCCTCGACGCCTTTGACAGCACCGCCACCGACTTTCTCGGCGCCTTTGACGGCACCGCC
>JAGQHH010000711.1 GCA_020431945.1 Cyanobacteria bacterium HKST-UBA02
AGGGACATAATGGGCTCCCCAGGGAAAGGCTCCGAGGTGATTGCGCCCGGCTCTGGAGTTGCCGCCGACGTCCTTTTCGAGCTCTAAGATCACGAAATCGTCGAAGCCATTTCGCTTGAGCCACCAGCCGGCGCTCAGCCCGGCGATGCCGCCACCGACAATGGTGAGCTTCTTATTCAAAGTTTTTCCGGGCTGCAAGTCCGACAGACCACTTCCGTCTCTGAGCCGGTGACCGAGAGCGAAGCTGGACCCGAGCATCCGGCAGGGAATTTTGCGACCGGCGCCGCCTGTCCTGTCGTAGATAAGCTTGCCTGCAACTCCGGTGGCAGCCAGGGCCGCCAGTGTCTTGAGAAAGGCTGCCCGGCTAATTCGCTTCGACATAGTCGCCCCACTCCGATTCGAATAAATGAACCAGAGCCTGGTTGTTGAGCTTGTTTACACACTTCCTGGAAGGAAGCATATCTCTGGGGAAATTGAGCATCTGCTCGACGCTATCACTGCTTACATAACGGAGACCTGCCGGGTAAGAGCTGGCCAGCTTCACCGGAGCAAGGGATGCCATGACATAGCCCCATTCTCCGAAAGACGGGACATAGGCGTGATAAGGCATGGTCAGGAAACCTGCTGCTTCCAGGGTGTTGACCACGCACCAGAAAGAGTTGGTGGCGAAAAAGGGGCTGGTGCTCTGGATAACAACGATTCCTTCAGGCTTGAGAGCGCGCTTGAGGGTTCGATAGAAAGTGTCGCTGTAGAGCTTGCCCAGGGAATAATTGCTCGGGTCGGGAAAGTCGGCGATGACCACGTCGAAGCGGCGGTCTGTTTTGCGCAGCCAGACGAAAGCGTCCTGATTGATCACTTTGACCCGGGGATCGCTCAGGGAGTGCTGGTTGAGCTTCGAGAAAAGGCCTTCTTCCTTAAACAGATTGGTCATGACCGGATCCAGATCGACCAGGGTTATCGACCGGGTCTGCGGATATTTGAGAATCTCCCGCACAGCCATACCGTCGCCGCCGCCAAGCACCAGCACGTCCCGGGGTTGTGAATGAGCAGACATGGCGGGGTGCACCAGGGCTTCATGATAGCGATATTCGTCCCGGGAATTGAACTGCAGGTTGCCGTTCAGAAAGAGCCTGATGTCTTTGCCGCCGGTAACGACGATTCTTTGATACGGCGTCGATGTCGAGTAGATTATGTTGTCCTGATAAGCAGCAGCCTCGGAGAATTTGATTATGTTGTCCGAGTAGGCGAAGCCCACCGCCAGCAAGATTGCCAGAGCTGCCGCGGTGGAATTGAGAGCTTTGATCCAGGGCAGCTCTTTGCGGAATATGTGGAGGGTCCAGAATGCCACCATGATATTCAGGATCCCGAAAAGGAATGAAGAGCGCAAAAGACCCAGGTAAGGAACCAGTATGAGAGGAAAGAGGAGCGATGCCAGAAGGGCGCCGACATAGTCGAAAGTGAATATCTGGGATACCAGCTCTTTGAATTCGAGCCTGTCTTTGAGGATGCGCATTAAAAGCGGAATCTCGAGACCGATAAGAATTCCGATCATGCCTACCAGGGCATAGAGGAGAACCCGGAAGTTCTCCACATAGTCGAAAGACAGGAAAAGAATCGCCGCCGACGATCCGCCCAGGAGACCCACCAGAAGCTCGACCTGGACGAAGGTGAGAATCAGTTTTTTCTCGATGAAGCGAGTCAGATACGAGCCCACCCCCATGGCGAAGAGATAGACGCCTATGACCGTGGAGAATTGCGTGACCGAGTCCCCGAGCAGATAGCTCGCCACCGTACCGGCAATGAGTTCGTATATCAGACCGCAGGTCGAGATGACGAATGCGGTTATAAGCAGAGCCCAGGTCACTGTTCTCTATCCGTGGATAGCCGAGGCGATGATCATGCCGATTGCCAGGATCGTCGCGCTGAGAGTGATGGCCAGGGGCAGGTTCTTCTCCTCGACTATATCTTTCCAGAGCGGTCCCGGGGTGAGGGCGTCGAAAAGAGATACTGAGCCGATCAGGATAACGATGCCCAGAAGCGAGTAGACGATAGCCGCCACTATAGTCTTTAAGGCAAATACTTGTTCCACAATCTGTCCTCCTGGTGGTTGTTTACTTGTGATGTGGTCCTGTGCTGGCGGGTCTGGACGGACCGACCCCGCCTACTTCGAAGATTCTCGATCCGGTTCTATTGGCCTCGTAGAAAAGCCAGGTGATTATGAGGCTGACGATCAGATAGAAAACGATTATTGTTCGTTGTGGCATTTTCTCTATTGCTCCGTCAGTCGCTGTTCATGGCCGAAGCCCAGGGTGAATAGTCGCTCTCGCTCCAGCGGGCCGCCTCGAACTTCTGCTTGCCTATCCAGATCATCACAGGCAGAACCGAAACGAGGAAGATACAGAGGAAGTAGTTCGAATAGATCGGGACGTTTCTCCTGACCTGGACCTGGAAATTCTTGTAGGACGAGTTCGTGGTGGCGGGATAGTCGCCGTGCTCGGTGTCGAAATTGAGATAGTATTTGCCTCCGGGTACCGCCGATATGTCGACCCGGGTACTCCTGCTGCCTTCGGTCCAGTATTCGCCATCCGAGTAGCCGTGGTAATACTCGATGGTACGCTCGAAAGGATAGGTGGTGTCATCGTCATCGGCGCAAAGCTCGCCATAGATGTAGAACCAGGCGTTGTCTACATCGGTGGAGAGATCGATGGCCAGGTTGCCCTTGTCCCTTTCCAGGGTGAAAACAGGGGTGGTGGTCGTCTGGGTGCTCTTGGAATTGGTCACATAAGTGTATGAATTCGAAAATACTGTCTCATTGGTGGCGGCATTGAGCTGGGCAAATTGCATATAGGTCAGAATGAACAGGAAAAAGATCCATACATAGACGAGCTTGTCGAAAAGCGGTTTGAGGAGCGAAGGTTGGTTGGGAGCCACGCCTATGGGCGAGGGTAGATCGTCTTCTATATTAAAGGCCTTCGGCACCATATCCGAGGGCAGATATTCGCTGACGCTCCAGACTTTCTGGTTGCCGTCGAGCTCGCTCGATAGCATGCGAGGAGGGCATACATAGTCCGCCATTTCGACGTCCGTGCCCGTTCTAACTCGCCAGTAGAATTCGCCCATGACGAAGGTGACGAAAGCTCTGCCTTCGTAGAAGAGCTTGAATCGTTCTCTCTGATAATGGGCTTCGGCGGAGCTCCGATAGCCGGATAGCTGGAGCGGGATCACGTCCGGCCGCTCCTTGATCATGGTCACCAGGCTCCAGTGGAAATTATTATAGGTGAGCCATTTATAGCCATAGTAAGGATTGAAGAGGAGATACTCCTCCCAGCAAAATGCGCTTGCTTTATCCGTTCGGACTAGAAAACCGATTGCTTCCCAGGTCTTGCCGAATAGCTCGCCTCTCGAGCCGAGCTCGATCCTGGGTGTATAGTCCCTGGTCGCCTTGTGAAATTTCTGAAGAATTCGGAAATTCGGGTTGGAGGAGTCGATCACCGAGCGGCAGGATTCGCAGACCACCGACAGTGATTGTCCCGGATAACGCACGCTTACCGAGGCGCCGCAATTGCCGCAGGTGAAGGTGGTGACGGCAGGCTTACTCTCCGGCGTTTTTTGAGGATTGTCGCTACCAGCCATCGATTCTCCTCAAATGCTTGAAGTCGAAGTCGTCGAACTCTTGATAGCGCCCGACGAAGACCCGGGTCTCATTTTCAGCGTATTCGATGGTTCCCATACGATTGTCCGGTGCTGTCAGGTCGACGCTGGTCGATCGGCGTCCTCTCATGGCGTTCATCGGCAGCTCGCCTTCGCTGTAGAGACAGTCGACATCGCGTTTGTCTTCTACTTCGAAATAGCCCTCCTTGCCGAGCTCCAGCTCCATGCCCGGCTTGATGACTCGCGCCGATGGCGGCTCGAAGTCTTTTACTGGCCTGCATACGGCATAGAAGCCCTGGGCTTCGGCGAGCCAGCCCACGTCGTCACCTTTGAAGATGACATACCATTCGTTCCAGAAACCGTCATCGTAGGTGACTTTCAGCCGGCCGATCACCTCGAAGCCGTCGCCGTCGAACTTGCCTCGAGTGCCGATCTGGATCGGGGTGAGGTCGAACTGCAAATCCGCCATCTTGCCGATGGCTTCCAGGTTCATGTCTTTGCGTACCAGGGTAGCCTTGCAAAAGCTACAGACCGCGAATACCGACGACTGCGATCGAAAGCGAACTTCGGCGCCACAGGATGTACAGTTTAGGGTGAGCATCAGGAGATTCTTTTGAGGATTTCAGCCTTCTTGGAATCGAATTCGTCCTGGGTGATGACGCCCTTGTCGAGCAATCCTTTGAGTTTGTCCAGGGTGGCGAAAGGATCTTCTTCGGCCTGACCGCCGCCGCCTCCTCCCCCTCCGGGCAGGTTCTGGGCGAACATCTGACCGATTGCTGCCCCGGCGCCGAGACCGACACCGGCTCCCGCCAGGCCGCCTTCGTTCTGAGCCGCATCCTTGATGCTGTCGGCGGCCTGGAACTTGGCGTATTTGTTGAGGTCGCCCACGAGATTCATGGAAGACTGCTTGTCGAGATACTCTTGTAGTTCATCGGGCAGGGTGATGCTCTGGACATAGAAGGAGCAGAGGTTGAGCCCGTAGCTGAAAAATTCCGGATCGAGCTCGTTCTTGAGCTGTTTGGAGAATTCGGCCTGGTTGGCTGCCATGTCCAGAAATGCCGTGTCGGCTTTCCCGAACTTGGTTGCCATGGCGGTTACCACCATGGAGCGAAGCTGACCGTCGAGGTCGTCGGTGGAATAAGTCTCTCTGGTACCGCTGATTTTCTGATGAAAAGTGGTGGGTTCTTCGATTTTGTAAGAGTATGTTCCGAAAGCGCGCAGGCGGATGGGACCGAACTCTTTGTCGCGCACCGTCACCGGTGCCTGGGTTCCCCAGCGCTGATCGATCTGCTCCCGGGTGGAGAAGAAATAGATCTCCGACTTGAAGGGCGACTTGAACGCCTTGTCCCAGTTCAGGAGAGTGGTCAGGATAGGCAGTGTGTTGGTGGTGAGCTGGTAACGGCCGGGGCTGAAAACATCCGCCACATTGCCTTCATTCACGAAAACCGCCATCTGGGAATCGCGGACGGTCAACTGGGCGCCGTTCTGGATTTCTTTGTCCATCACCGGGTAGCGATAGGAGAGGACTCCGTCCTTCTGCTCGGTCCATTCGATGACGTCGATGA
>JAGQHH010000712.1 GCA_020431945.1 Cyanobacteria bacterium HKST-UBA02
GGGTCTCTTTTACCCTGGTCCTGACCCTGGCCCTGATTTTGTTCTACACTACCGGCAAGACGTGTCTGAGGCTGTCCGTAAACTTCGCTTCTGGCATTTTCAGCCGGGTCAGGCTGCCCTTCTCCGCCATGTTTGTTCTGGGCATCAGTGACATCATTGATCGGCATAAATCTGTGCTCCTGCGCACTGGAGTAGAATTTGGAGGGATCTCGAGCAATATCATCAGCAATGAGATAGCGCTAATATACCACCGGCAAAGCCTTCACGCCAAAGCCTTTTTGCCGATTTATGGGAGAACTACGTAGTTGATAGATAACAAAAACAATCCGGCAGGAGCCCCCCTGGCTCTGGGAAGCGACCATGCAGGCTATAACACCAAGGAAGCAATCAAGCAGGTTCTCGCTGTTGCCGGTGTAGAGTTCAAGGACTTCGGCACCCACAGCACCGAATCCTGCGACTACCCCGACTTCGCCAGAGCCGTGGCGGAGGCGGTGAGCAAGGGCGAGTTCGAGCGCGGCATACTCTGCTGCGGCTCCGGAATCGGTGTCTCCATGGTGGCAAACAAAGTCCGCGGGGTGCGAGCCGCCGTCTGTCACGACGAGAACTCGGCGGAGCTGTCCAGACTGCACAATGATGCCAATATCCTCTGTCTCGGAGAGCGCACCACCCCCGGAGACAGCATTCCAGGGATCGTCTCGAAATGGCTTGCTACCGCTTTTGAAGGCGGCAGGCACCAGCGTCGGGTAGACAAATTCGAGCATGCCCGGGACAAAGAGCCCGGAGCGGAGAGATACTGGAAGAAAAGCTCTAAGGCTTTGCCAGGCTGACTTCGGAGCGGTGGTCCCGCTCCCTGGTCACCGCCAGGTCGTCCCGATATCGCCGCCAGACGGCAAAGGCATGGGGAACCAGATGACCGGCAGGATCGTAAGCCGGTCCGATCAGGGTAGAGGCAGGCTGCCGCCCGAGCCAGTCCATCTCGAAACGGCTCAAGCACTCTCTGAAACCCGGATACTCCAGAGCATCCTCGACACTGACACATTTGCGATTCTGCCGTCCTCTCTCGAGCACCACAGCTATACAGGCGGTGCGCTTGAGCTCCTGATTGCCCTGAATGAGCCTGGTCTCGACACAGTAAGAGTTGCCCACCAGAGCATATCTTCTTCCCGGCCAGGCCTGATTGCTCTTGTATGGCTCGAGATCGAGCAGTCCGGTACGCCGACCGTCCTTCCCGGTCCCGGATACACTTTCTTTCATGCTCGCGAGCAAACGGACGATCTCATCGGGCCTCGTCATGGTGTATCCTCCTGTTGATCTCAGCTAATAAAGATCTTCCCGACAGGGCGGCTGATAAACCAGCGTCAAAACAGCCAGAGGCTGGGACCGTCTCGCGGTGATCGCCCCGGGGAGGGAGTTCCGGTCAAACAGAGGAATCGATGATTTAATGAAATTTCTCATCGCCCCGAGCCCATATAAAGGATCGTTCCGAGCCGGGGAGCTCGCAGCCGTCATCGGCGACGGTATCAGAAGAGCGATTCCGCAGGCCAGGATCCGGTGCCTGCCAATGGCAGACGGCGGCGATGGCACCATCGAAGCAATCGCGGGAGTTCTCGGCGGAGAACTGGAGAGCCTGACGGTGCCGGGACCCACCGGGACAATGGTGGAAGCGGCCTGGCTATGCCTGGGTAAAGCAGGGGCTGTGGTCGAGCTTGCCTCCGCCAGTGGTATCGCTCATCTGGATGGAGCGCTGGCGCCGCTGGACGCTTCCACAACAGGCACCGGCTACTTGCTTGCCGACTGTCTCGACAAATGCAGCCGCAAAGATATAAGGAACATCGTCCTGACAGTAGGAGGCAGCGCCTCCACCGACGGAGGCACCGGCATTCTTCAAGCTCTGGGAGCTCGTTTTCTCGACAGGCAGGGTAGAGAGCTGAAGGGCTGCGGACGAAATCTGGAGATGATCGAGACCATCGATCTGGACCCTCTCAGCCCGCTTGCCACCAGATGTGCCACCGATCTGCAGATCGCCACGGATGTGACAAACCCATTATTAGGAGACCTCGGTGCCGCCCGGATCTTTGCGCCTCAGAAAGGCGCCGATTCTCAAGACGTCGAGCTGCTGGAGAAAGGCATGACCAACTTCGCCGATCGGCTGGAGAGAATCACCGGCAGAAGAGTCAGAGACATAGAAGGGGCTGGTGCCGCCGGCGGTGTGCCCTTCGGTCTCATGGCCGCCCTCGGAGCCAGGGTCGTACGGGGCTTTTCTTATCTGGACGAGCTTCTCGGCATCGAAGCAGCGGTGGCCGCAGCCGACATTGTGGTGACTGCCGAAGGCCGGCTCGATAGCCAGTCTCTCGGCGGCAAGGCTGCCGGCGAGCTCGCTGCTCTGAGCCGCAAACACCAGCGGCCGCTCTGGGTGATCCCGGCTTCTCTGGAAACCGGCATCGATTTCCAGGCAGCAGGCATAAGCGCTGTGGAAGCCGCTTCCAAAGGAGCTAAGCGCGCCACCTTGAGCGACGTTGAAGATGCGGCCTTCCGCCTCTGTCTCAGAGAAGCTGGAAATTAGCGCTTGCCGTCATTGATGAAAGATTTCAGATCACCGAGGATCCCGGTGTCCACCACGGCAGGCTTGCCGGTGTTGAGAGTGGCAGCCTGGGCGGCGCCCGGACCGGCAGCTACGGGAAGCGAGTTGGCCGGAATCACCGGCAGGGCGGCCTGACTCACCGAGCCGGTGCCTGCGCCCGCACCCACTGTCGGTGTGAAGGTCGTCTGGTTGGCATCGGGAAGAGCCGATGACTCGAGAGGCTGGAGAGAAGCGTCCTGTCCATAATAATTGGTAGCGGTGGGCTCGCCGGCGGCCGCAGGGGCAGGCTGACCGGCACTGCCGGCGGTGCTATCGATATTGGTATTGACGGCAGGCTCTGCAGTCGGAGCCGCCGTCATCGACGGGTCAGGAGTATTCACCTGATTGGAGAGAGCCATGGAGCCAGGATCGTTGCTTCCAGGGAGGTTGAGATGCTGACCGGGATGGATGAGGCTGGGATTGGCACCAATCACATCTTGATTGAGATGATAGATATCGCCCCACATATGACCCTGACCGAGATGATCCCTGGAGATGTTCCAGAGATTGTCCCCGGGCTGCACTACATAATCGACGCTGCCGCTACTGGCAATCTCGGCGCCCTGACCGGGAATCTGAATAGTGGTACCGGGATAGATCAGATCAGGATTGGCGCCCAGGATATCCTGGTTGAGCTTGTAGAGATCCTGCCATTTCATTCCTTCACCCATATGCTCCCGGGCGATGTTCCAGAGACAGTCGCCTTTCTGTACGGTATAGGTAACGGTGGCGCCAGGCGCTTGAGCCTCGGCGATCATGGAGCCGTCGGTTTCCGGAACTTCACTGGCTGTCTCGGGAGCCTGGGTCTTCTCGGCGGCCTTATGCTCGACTTTATGCTCGACTTTGTGATGCGGGTGAGCAGGTTTGTGTGTCGGTGCCGGTGCCTTGTGAGTTGCCGAATGATTTGCCGAATGACTATTCGTGGGAGCCTTGGGAGCCGCTGCTTTCGGCAGGGACTGGGATTGGTCGGCGATTCCCGGGCGGGGATCGGCTTTGACACTGTCGAGACTGAGCTGCTTGGCTCTCAATCCCACCATCTCGCCGCCGGCGCTGCCCGAATCGGCTCCCACCGTGGGGGTGAAAGAGCGAGAGGGCTGCTCGAGAGCGAGAAGCTCCTGGTTGTTGCCGGCGCCAAGCTGGTCGCCGACACAGCCGGAAGGTCCGAATTCGCTCTTGGCGGAATGGAGATCGGCGCTGTCCACCGATCGGAAGCTGGCCTGCTCGGAGCCTACATGGTTGGCGGAGAAGTCTCCGTTATAGCCGCTAGCCAGATTGCTGTAACCATTGCCGGAGGCCTGGATGGAAGGGGTGTTGCCGCCGGTCAGCCCTGCTACCGGCTGACTCTGAGCCGACGCTCCCGGAACGCTCCGGAAGCTCGATCCACCTATCTGATCGGAGAAAAGCCTGTTGCTGGCAGCCAGATGACCGCCGGTTCCGGCATCGGTGAGACCGGGACCGGCCAGCACGCCGCTCTGACCATCGGCACTCAGGGCACCGGTGGTGCCTGTGCTGCCGTCGAAGAGAGGCTTGCTGAGATTGGTGGTTCCCGAAACTGTAAGCGGCCCGCGCGGCAGGATCCCGGTGCTGGCTCCGGTGCTCAGGCTGTTGCCCTGGCCGAGAGCCAGATTGAGCCTGGATGAGAGAAGATCGTTGCCCATCAGAGGCCCGTTGAGATTGGTAATACCCTGGGACAGTAACGGGATATGGTTGGTGGTGAAGCTGAAAATCGAAGCTGCCTGGTGCCCTAAAAAGGTCGGATCAAATATATTGAATAGGCTTGCCGGGTTCATAAAGAAATTCGAGAAGAATTCGAAGAATGAATTGATCAGGCCCATGGCGCCTGGCATCCTCAGAATCAGCTGGATGATGGGCGAGATGGGCTCGTTGGCACCGGCAATCACCCCGGCAAGAGCGTCGGCACCAGGCATGAGGGATGGCTGCGCCAGAGCTGCTTCGGCGCCGGGCATCAAAGCGGGCTGAGCCAGAGCCGCCTCGGCTCCGGTCATGGGGCTACCTGCAACAGAAGTAAGATTGAGCGAATCAGACGGATTGAACATCTGGGTTCCATAAGCGTCCGCCTGCAGGTTGAGTTGAGCCTCTCCTACTGGGGAGCCTCCTGCGGGTAAGGATTCGGACGGATGGAAGTTCATGTAGCAGGCGAACCTCAAAAACTGTTTAACAGCTAGATACAATCTACAGAGATAGTCCCTTCAATACCATGGGAATTCTCCCACCGCAGGCGATTTTCTTGCGGTAATCACGGGATTTGCTCTTTCGGTTAGAATTGTCAGCTGTTCTTTGTTTCAGGAAAGACCATGCCTAAAGCCTTCGATCTGCGATCCACCACCCTGACCCTCACTCTCATCCTGTTCTCATGCCTGCCGGTAGCCGCCCAGAACGAGACTGCCCCGCCGGCGGCCCAACCCCCGGCACCGCCCAGTTATACTTTCGACGAGCTCCAGATACGCTGCAAGGCTTACCGCCAGGGTCCCAACGAAACGACCTGGCAGGCTTTCATAGACTCTTTCAAGCGCTTCCTGAGCGATCCCCGCTATGCTAGAGTCGCTGCCAGCCAGGCTATTGCCCAGAATCCCTCTCTCAAAGACCTCAATGTGAGAGTGATCGATGCCGGCGGCACACGGCTCTGGATCTTTCCCAATATAGCCGAGAATCGGGTCCTCTTTATCCAGTCAGGCTATGCCTCCGCCGAATCGGCACCGCATATC
>JAGQHH010000713.1 GCA_020431945.1 Cyanobacteria bacterium HKST-UBA02
TCGGCCTGAGCTGCCGGCCAGCCTGACGAAATTAAATGCCGGCAATCCTGCCGACATCTGCCGCTCGACGCAGGCGGGCGGCATGCAAATCATCCATCCTGCGTATAGCGAAGCAGCATCATTGCTGACAGGCTACCGGGCGTGGCCTGACCAGAAGCCTTGGTGCAGTCTCAGAACATCCAGTCCTACCAATCGTACGATTCAGTATCAAATAGTTCATCCAAACGTTCATGATCAGATAGCAATCGTTTGAGGATTGACCGCTGCGATGGGACACAAACCTCCACCATGGCTGCAAGCGTTTCAGAGGCATCACCGATCACCCCCTCCGAACGAATTCTCTCGTCAATTAGGGAGCCTACATCTTCGCACTTCATCGCAATAAGGGTGAGAACACCACGCCACCATGAATCATGCAAATACCGACATATCTCACCCTGTCGATTGCTATAGAGCTCTTCCGCAACAAGATACTCTTGAAAGCTCAGGTGACCGAAGCCGACATCCCCAGACCAATCAACATATAATACGTTGCAAGGTTCTATTAGTTCGTTCAGTGCGCGTAATACTGTTGCGGGTTGGTATTTCAGTGAAAGTGACTCAACGACAGCAGGAAACAGTCGTTCTCTACAGACACTTCTCAATCCACGTGTATGGAGAAAGAAGGCCGCCTTTTTGCTTACATCTTCTAAACACGATCTCGTTGACCTGACGCGCTGCACATTCTTCTTAGCATCATAGATTCCCCACAACAGATCGAACCGCTCCTGATACAGCGCGTTTCGCGTTTCTGGGAGAACAACTCCACTCTTTGCCAAAAGACATAAAACCGTAGCCATTAGCGGTGTCTTGCATACGTCGAACATCGAGGGGTGATCATCTAAATGATCGACCACCAAGCGAGCCAACTCTGGGGAGTCACTCAGAAAACTACCGATGAATCTTCTTAACTGCTCATCACGAAACGGCAACAAGCTGATCTGCAGGAATCCGATAGGCTGTAGGCTATCGAACCAGAAGCGCGAGGACGCCACGACTTGAATGGAATCCCCTTTCTGCGAAATCATCTTGTCGATAAAGTCAACCAGCCATGGCAACAAATGCTTTGCCTCATCCAATCCATCGAAGACCAGAGTTAGGCGTGACGCCTGACGAAGCCTTGCCAGAATGAATTTTTTCGTAACGCCCTTTTGAACCGAGGAAATCAACCTCTCCGCCTCGGTACAGAAAACGTCAATTGACCCGATGCTCTCCCAGTCCTCGCGAACATCCAACATTGACAGCGGGATAAATAACACCTCCTCGCCATCTGCCTTTTCCTCATATCGCTTACTAACTTTCTCGGAACAAATGTCAGCGCCGCACCTTCTGCAACGGATTGATATGAAGCACATAAATTGCTTGCCGAAGCTGACAATGCTTTCCGAAAAGTTAGTAAGCGCGTACATCTGCAGGGTCGTTGACTTTCCGACGCCTGCATTTCCGATCACAATTGCATTGACGCCGGAGTCAAGCAGTCCAAGGACGCAGGAGCCAAACGTTTGCTGGTCTGCACAATCTGCATCCTCTCGAAGGATGTCCCGCAATTCTGGCGTTCCAATTAAAGCGTCGACTCCAGAAAGAAAACGACGAGTTTCAATGAGCACTCGCTTCGTAAATTCCGGAGAGGATCCCATTTCATTTGAGCCAAACAATTCGAAAAATCGACTCTTGGTCGTTTCGAGCCTCTGCGCCAGCAGCCTTCCGTCAACATTGACCCTATACTTAGGAGGTGACACATAGTTTTCGACACCCTCGAGCGCCTTGCGAGAATGCGTGTGGAACGACATGCAGTTCTTTGCCTCTCGAGCTAGCGTCTTCTCCAACTCAATAAGGTTTCGATGCAATACAGAAGGCATATCGGCAGCATTGGTATCATTGATATGCTGCCTCAATCGGTCCAGATTCTCATCTAGAGACAGTCTTAGCGATCGTAGATCGTCAGAAATTTCCTCAAGGCGCGCTATCAGTCGATCGACTTGAATCTGTTCGCTATACTTCTCTTGCCGTATCGCCACCTCCCTCCTTGCATCAGATGCGATCTTTAGTGGCTTGCCGATCAAGACATCCACATCGCTTGGTTCCGCCAAATCCGTTAGCGTTGGCAATCCGAGCGCTGCAACTCGTGCATCGATATCAGCTAAGGTCGAAGTAAGCCAGGATGGAAACTCACTTGCGAATCTAGTAATAGAGTTTCGATACTCTACGCTTCGCTTCTGTAGCGACCTGTTCACCTGGGTCTGGTACTCAGCGGCAATTGAGGCTAGATCTCCCTGGATGAAGTTTCCAATGGCGGCCTCCGTCAAACGAATTGTATTCGATACTCGATCCCAGCCATCCTCTTCGATTGAGAGTTGTAGATCGCCGACCGCATTCATCGCCAAGGCGGACCTGATGGTCGCCCTACCCACCGATGCATCCAGATCTGTGAATATATCTGCAATATCGACAGCCTCTGGACTTTGGAGTGCCCGAAGTATGGGCAAATTGGTTGGATTGGCAGCAAGAAAGGCAGCAGCATCGAGTTTTGTTTCAAGTATCTGCTCTGCGATTTCTGGCCTATTCTGCAATAGACTCTCAGCAATATCACTACCACATATAAATTCTACACCACTCGATATCAGATCCCTGTAGCCCTCAAGATGCGATGACAAGACGTCAGCTGAGGGGTCGTCAGCTAGGATTACTAACACTTTGTCAGGCTTTTTGGATTTACCATCCCAGGTCGACACCGAGTTCTTTCGCGCCTGGTCGATCTGGACAACGAGGACGGGAAACCCATTGGAATCGGAGGCGGATTTTGAAAGCTTTCCTACTTTTACTACCGCAACGACGAGCCCTTCACGATTAAATGGCCTCTTCTCGATAAATATCAGATCTTTTCCGATCTCTGTTGGTCCGTGGTGGAAATCAACCCGTTGGTAGTTTTCAGCCTCCAGAACCGGGATTACGATATTTCTTACGTATGAGACTTCATCCATTTCATTGAAACGCAGAACCAGACGCGTTGTAAGGGCGTCGCTGTCATACGATGCCGGGTCGCGTCCTTTGTTTTTCTTTTCGCTGGACATTCTACCTAAAGCCTCCGACTTACTAGTCGTGCTGGAACCACATTCGGCAATCTAGCATATCAGAATCAAAAATGGAGTCGCCGATTAACCTCACAGCTGCCATTAGGTGAACAAAGCTCATCGGTCTGCGCTACATCTTTCAGTGCTAAGAGTGCTAACCGCCCAGCCGGCAATAGGCCGGCGCACTTGGTTCTCCGCTGCTGGTTGGGCGAGGTCGCGCACCATTCACCGGCGGATTCAACAAGAGGGCAGAATAGTGGTGCAGGTCTAGCCCGCATTTCTCACAGATAG
>JAGQHH010000714.1 GCA_020431945.1 Cyanobacteria bacterium HKST-UBA02
AGTCGAGCATGGCTATGATGGCGGCTTTCGCCTGGAGAAGGTCCTGACCGGTCTCGAACTGCAGGACATCGACGCCACCATCGATGAGACCGCGAACCTGCTCGCGATAAGCGTCTTTCATCGAAGCAAAGCTGACATGACCCAGGGACGGCAATTTGGTGGTCGGGCCTACGGAGCCGGAAACCATGGCACCGTCGAATCCCGACGCTACTTCCCGGGCCAGCTCGGCAGCTTTCTTATTGAGCTCATAGGCCCTGTCCGCCAGCCCGAACTCAGCCAGGACAAGGGGAGAGCCCCCGAAAGTATCCGTCTCGACGACATCGCAACCGACTTTGAAAAAAGACTCGTGGATTTCGCTGATTACATCCGGACGGCTCTCGACCAGAATCTCCGGGCAGTTCTCATAGCCGCGGTAATCATCGAGGGTCAGATCATACCGATGGATAGACGTGCCCATCGCCCCATCGAAGATGAGGACTCTCTCTGACAGGGCTTTCCGGAATCGAGACATGACCTGTAGTATATTACGAAAAAACCAGACCTTACTTCAACGTGATAAATCCAGTATCTCTGGCGATGGTCTGGCCCTTCTCGGATGTACAGAAATCGACGAAACGCTCCACAGAGGGCTTGGGCTTGAGATCACAGAAAAGATAGAGGGGGCGGCTGAGAGGATAGTCGTCACCGGTTCCTTTCAGACTGGGCATGACAGCCTGGGAGGTCTCGAGGAGCTTCACTTTGAGAAGCTTGACCTGTTGTTTGCCGGCCGACATTGCAAAATTCAGCCCGACAAAGCCGATAGCGCCGTCATCCTGCGATACGGCCCTGATCATGACATCGTTGGAGGTCATAACCTTGGCCGATTCCAGATAGCTGGCAGCGTTCTGGCCTTCCCCGGCGCCGAGCTTCCTCTTGAGGACATGCTCGGTGAAATATCTTCCGGTCCCGGAGTTGGGCTCTCGAATGAGCACGTCTATGGGCGCTTTATTGCCGGGCATAACGGCGCTCCAGTCCGTGGTCTTGCCGGAGAAAACCGCCTGTAGCTGGCTCAGCGATATCTCCTCGACCTTGTTCCGGGGGCTGACTATGACGGCGATTGAATCCAGGGCCACCAGGTGTCTCTTGAGATGCATGCCCTTCTCGTGCACAGCGTGACGCTCTTTGTCGGTGAGATCCCGGGAAGTGGCTGCCACATCGGTGGTCTTGCCCAGCAGGGCTTGAACGCCGCTACCCGAGTCTCCTTCGGTGAACGAAACCGGGATATCGGGATTCTCTTTCATGAAAGCTGCAGACCAGGCGTTCAGAAGCTCGGCGAGGGTGTCTGATCCTTCCACCGATACCAGCGGGGTGAGATCGCGAGGATCACTGCTCTTCTCATCCTGGCTGCACGAAACCAGGAGTAAAACTCCGGCAAGCAGACAACAGGCATATGCTGTCGCCAGCCAGACCCTGCGCAGAAAACAAAAATGTGAGACCCCGGTTTTCATCTCGCTCTCTCCGTGAACTGCCGGAGACGGGTCAATTTTGCACTCTGCCCCGGAGAAAGTCACAACAAATCCGGATAAATTAACCTGGAGAAGCAAAGATTCGTAATGATAGATTCAGGAAAGAAGCACCACTTACGATACTACTCTGGAATTTGCGTAAGCACTGATCATCGCCTGGGTGCCAAGATCCCGATCAGCACCGGGACTGCTCTCGGAAACACGGTGAAAAAGATCCCTGGCCATCCGCGTGCCGGGCAGCTCGACAGCGGCATTCTCTTCGATCAGCCTTAGATCTTTGATCATATGCCTGAGCATGAAGCCAGGACCGAGATCGCCATCGACAATACGGCGCCCGAGATTAGTGAGGGCCCAGGAGCCCCCCGCGCCACCGCCCAGCGTGTCCACCACCAGACCTTCATCCACGCCGAGATTGTTTGCCAGGGTCAAAGCCTCGCAGACTCCGATCATATTGACGGCACAGAGCACCTGATTGCAGAGCTTGAGAGCCTGACCGCTGCCTGAAGGACCGCAATACTCCACGGTCTTTCCCATTACCCTGAGCAGAGGCAGGGCGGCATCGAAATCTTCCTTTCGCCCTCCCACCATGATCGTCAGAGTGCCTTCCCGGGCCCCGACATCTCCCCCGGTCACCGGCGCGTCCAGGAACCGCAGCCCGCCATTCTCGAGCTTGCCGGCGAGCTCCCGCGCCGCGCCCGGACCGATAGTGGTCATATCCACCACCAGGGCATCTTTTGACGCCAATAGAACCAGCTCGCCGAGCACCTGAGCCACATCCTTCTCGTCTCCAAGACAGGAGAAAATAATCTCCCTGTCTCCGACGGCCTCAGCCAGATCAGGCGCCACCCGGGCACCGGCAGAAGCCGCCAGGTCGGCTCCCGGGCTCCCGGCGCTACGGTTCCAGACCTTGACTGGATAGCCGTCCCTGGCCAGATTGGCGGCCATGGAAGCCCCCATGATTCCCATTCCCAGAAATGCAACCCGGGGAAGTTCAGCCGGGTTGTCCGTTTTTGCTTGATTCTGCATAGACCCGAATAGCTCAGCTCGCGCTGTGGTGATTCCACCATAGACTATCAGATGACCAAGTCATATACATAACTCATGCTCCTCCCCAGATTCATCATGCTCGTTAATACGACCCTTCTCCTGGTCGCTCTCCTGAGCTTCGCCGCAAGCGCCGAAGCGCGGGCGAAAACATCCCGGAAAAGACCGGCCCGGGTGACCGTGGGCAGTGTCGAGATACGAGACTGGCAGAGCAGCATCGTGGACAACTATCCGAACCTCAAGCACTATCACTGGAATCCAATCTACTCCAACGTCCAGGGGATAAGAATGGTCTCTCCGCCCGGACCGCCCCGGCATAAAGCCAGGCAGTCCCGGAATCCTGTAGTAAAGAATCAGGTTGTGCGAAAGCCCATATCCAGAAATCCGCAGAACCAGCACGTCGTCTACAGACCGGCTGCGGGACAGAGACACATCTACAAGAAGCCGGTTCATCTGGATCTGAACCCGGCTCTCAGACTTCCGCCTGTCGCAAGAGGCGACATGAGCGGCGACTTGTGCGCCCGGGATACCAGGGCAGCCCTCAGGCTTCCGGAGAAGAAGACGACGAGCACGAACACCGACGCCAGGCTCAGGGGCGAAGAAGCGATCGTGGCCGCGCGCCTCGACAGCCCTACGGACAACAGGTTCGAGAACAAGAAAGTCCAGGCCGAGCTCATGATCTATGAGCACGAATACCAGTCGTCCCTGAAAAGGCCCGTGACAGAAAGTACCACCCTGGTCAAATCCAGGGTCCAGGCCAGAGTCACTCCCTGAATCCTTTTTTAAGCAGCTATAATTTTCTAAGTCATCCTTAGAAGAGAAATGCGATGAACGCCATCAAGAGGGTCTCCTGCCTCCTCGTCCTTGCTGCCGCCATTACCGGCGCTCCGGCAGAGGCCAAGTACACGGGTTTTCAAACCCTGCCCACTTCCAGGGGCTC
>JAGQHH010000715.1 GCA_020431945.1 Cyanobacteria bacterium HKST-UBA02
TTTCGCCACCAAAGAGATCGCCCCCAAGGCTCAGGAAGTGGACAGAGACGCCCGTTTCCCCATCGAGACTTTTAAAGAACTCGGCAAGCTCGATATGCTCGGTCTTCCTATCGACCCCGAATATGGTGGCGTCGGCACCGACTATCGGTCTTATGTCATAGCCGTGGAAGAGATCGCCCGGGCCTGCGGCTCCACCGGTCTCAGCTATGCCGCCCATGTCTCTCTGGGAAGCAACCCGATCAATCTGTTCGGCACCAAAGAGCAGAAAGAAAAATATCTTCCCAAGCTCTGCAAAGCCGAATATATCGGCTGCTGGGCACTAACCGAGCCGGGCACGGGTTCCGACGCCTCGGCGCAGAAGACCACCGCCAAAAAAGACGGCGATCACTACGTCCTCAACGGCACCAAGCAATTCATCACCAATGCCACCCATGCCGATGTCTCGATCATCATGGCGATGACCGATCCCAGCCAGGGCCGCAAAGGCATCTCGGCATTCATCGTCGAGAAAGACACTCCTGGTTTCTATGTCAGCAAGGTCGAGAAGAAGATGGGTATGCGTGGCTCCCCCACCGCCAGTCTCACCATGGAAGACTGCCGCATCCCGAAAGAGAACATCATCGGTGAAGAAGGGGAAGGCTATAAACAAGCCCTGACGACCCTGGAAGGCGGCCGCCTTTCCATCGGCGCCCTGGCTCTCGGAATCGCCCAGGCGGCTTTCGACTCGGCCCTGGCTTATGCCAACCAGCGAGAAGCCTTCGGCCAGCCCATCGGCAAGTTCCAGTTCATCCAGGGCTATCTCGCCGACATGTCCACCCAGATTAGCGCCGCCAGGATGCTCCTCTACCATGCTGCCTGGCTCAAGGACCACGGCAAACGTGTAACCCTCGAGGGTTCGCAAGCCAAGCTCTACGCATCCGAAATCGCTTCGAAATGCTGCAACCTGGCCGTCCAGATACACGGTGGCTACGGCTATATCGAAGATTTCCCCGCCGAGCGTTTTCTGCGTGACGCCAAACTCTGCGAAATCGGCGAAGGCACCTCCGAAATCCAGCGCCTGGTTATCGCCAGACAGCTCGGTCTCTGAGCACCATCGAGCAAGTAAGATAAAGGGCACCAGGCAGCTGGTGCCCTTTTGCCAGAGACCAAACCGGAAAGACTCTAAGTGGACCCACTTTTCTATACGCTCATCGGAATCGTCGCCTGTCTCTATTCGGCAGTAGGCCACGGCGGCGCCACCGGCTATCTGGCTATCATGTCCATCTATCAAGTGGACCCGGGGATAATGGCGGGCTCCGCCCTCATCCTCAATTGCCTGACCGCCTCCATCGCCCTGGCGGCTTACTGCCGGGCAGGCTATCTCAGCCTCTCTCTGAGCCTGCCGTTCATCCTGGTCTCCATACCCTTCGCCTTTCTTGGAGCCCTCTGCCGGCCAAGCGATAGCCAGTATTCGTTGCTTCTGGCACTGGTGCTGGTTCTAGCCTCAGCCAGGCTTCTGCTGCTCAAGACGCCACCCGGCTCTGCAGACCGCTTCGTGCAGCGGCCCGCCCTGAAGACCGTCATCCCGGTAGGAGCCATGCTCGGCTTTCTGGCCGGCGCTGTCGGTATCGGTGGTGGTGTCTTCCTGAGCCCGGTGATCATCCTGTCGGGCTGGGCCGACACCCGGACAACATCCGCTACTGCAGCGCTATTCATAGTGGCCAACTCGCTGGCGGGGCTTGGCGCCCGACTGGCAAACGGCGCTCTGGAATACGGCAACATGGCACCACTATTAGCGGTGGCATTGGCCGGATCGCTTCTCGGCTCATGGTCCGCTACCAGACTGAGCACCAGCGAATATCTCAGACGCCTTCTGGCAGCAGTACTGGTAATTGCCGCCTTGAAGTCCGCGATTCAGATTTGAATAGAAGAGCCTGTGGTAAAGATCAAGCGGCGAATGCCACTACATTCAACATCGTTTTGAACACAGGAACAGGCTCGAGAAGTTTGCCGACGACCCACAAAAGTGCACTAAACAAGAGCTTTCCGAATAACTTTCCGGAGGTTCTACGCTTCTTCATTTGAATGCCTTCCTCTTGCAACCATGATTCCATGTTCACACAGCCTGGCTTAAGGTAAGGTTAAAGGAAGATTTTGCGATAAACAAATGCGAACAAAGAGATAGACGTGACCTTCTGCAACAAGACCCCATAAGGCATACCGCCGATATACGACGACCAATATG
>JAGQHH010000716.1 GCA_020431945.1 Cyanobacteria bacterium HKST-UBA02
GGCGGAATGGGCCAGGTCTTCAAGGCCTACGATCAGGTCCTGGGCAGGCATGTAGCCGTCAAGGTCATGCCTGCCGGCGATAGCAGCCCGGAACATTTGCAGCGCTTTCAGAAAGAAGCCAAGGCCATCAGCCAGCTCAGTCATCCAGGTATCGTACCGGCCCTGGATTTCGGTCTGACCGAGGAAGGCGAGCCTTTCCTGGTCATGGGCTATGCCCCGGGGCGCACTCTCGAAAGTCTGATCGACGAACGCCAGCTCGAGTGCCTGGAGGCTCTGGATATAGCCATCCAGATCGCCCAGGCCCTCGATCATGCTCACCGGCACGGGATTGTCCATCGGGACATCAAGCCTGCCAATGTCATGCTCCTGGATGAGCGCGGGGTGCGGAAAGTGATGTTGCTCGATTTCGGCATCGCCAAGCTCACCGACGAAGCCAATTTGATGAGCACTCGACCCGGTCTTATTCTCGGGAGCCCTCGCTATATGAGTCCCGAGCAGGTCAGGGGAAGCCAGCTTGACGGACGCAGCGATATCTACAGTCTGGGCTGTGTCATGTTCCATGTCCTGAGCGGCTATCCTCCATTTTCCGGAGAGAGCGCCATGGAGACGTTTACCATGCATCTGGAGGCGGAGATCCCAGAGTTGCCGGAATCAGTTCCGGATGACGAGAGCGGCAGTCTCCGGGAGATCGTCCGGCTCTGTCTCGAAAAGGCTCCGGAGATGCGCTTTCAGACTGCAGGCGAGCTGTCCGAGGCTCTGGCGTCCTGTCAGGAGAGGCTCGAATCGGTTATTCGAGAGCGGAGACGCCAGAAGCGGTCCGGGCCTGTGCTACCGGTTCGTCTGCCGACCACGGGCAAGATCTGGAAAGTAGTCTTCCTGGCATTATGTGCCGGCTTCGTTCTGGTTACGGGGGCATACTCCCTGGCCGAGCTCTACCGCCTCCTGCAGGACAAGCCCCATGAGATTCGTTTGACCAATGTCAAGTCGAAAAAAATAGTACATGAAATCGAAGCTTGCACCGCCGGTGGAGGAGGAAAGAAGACCAAGAAAATTGAGGAAGGGGAGCCGGAGCTGAAGACCTGGTTGCAAGACAACTGCAGTGGCAGCACTCTGCATTTGAAGACCCGTGGAGAGCTGACTGCCATTACTTTTGCTAATCTGCCGGAGCAACTCGAGTCTCTGCAACTGGAGAGCTGTGATGTTTCTGATGATGCCATGGCTGCTATAGCACCGCTTCCCCATCTCAGAGAGATTGTGCTTACCAAGGTGGGAGGTTTTACAGGAAAGGCTTTGAGCGAGATGGCCGGCAAGCTTCCGGCGCTCAATACTCTGCTCATGGACTATTCCGATCCCACTAATGAAGGTATGCACCAACTTGCCAGCGTCAAGGGGTTGAGAAGCCTGACCCTGACCAAGACGCCTAAAATCACGGATCTCGACGGTCTTGTTCCCCTCAAGGATATAGCCCAGCTCGATTTGACCATGTGTGTGTCCCTCTCATCGGCGTTTCTGCACGATCTCAAAGGTAAGCCAATCACCGGTCTGAACCTGTCCGGAATCAAGTTCGATATCAAAGATCTGGCGGCTGCCCTGCCGTTTCCGGGGCTCGAGGTCTTGCACCTCGGTCAGTGCCGCCTGAAGTCCGCGGATCTGGAGACTCTCTCGAAGATCGGGAGTCTGAAGTCTCTTTATCTCTCCAACAATGAAGATGTCGATGACACCGGTCTGCCTTATCTGGCCAGGCTCAAAAAACTCGAGTTCCTGAGCCTCAAGGGTACCGGAGTAACCCCGAAGGGGCTGGCTGTCCTGGCTCATCGGCCGGACCTCACCGTCAATGTCAAAGACTGCCCGAATTTTGTTTCGATAGATTCCCGACAACTCGACGAGCTCGGCGCTCGCCTGGGTATCGCTCTGGTCAGGGAGAAATGACCGAGAACCCGGTGACCACCAGACCCAGATAAAGAGCTCCGATGATGATCACGATGATCTCCAGAGGGGAGAAGGCGTGCCTTACCAGGGCGTCGGCGCTTTCCCGGCTGCGCCAGAAGCGATTGAGCAGATACTGGGCAGCGGCTACCGGCACTGCTACCAGATTGAAAAGGAGGAAACAGGGACCATCGGCCCGTCCGAGAAACCAGAAAGCGGTCATAAGCAGGGCGAAGACCAGGCCGATCTGCATGGAGCCGCTACGGATCGGGCTGTCCTGGTCCGGATAGAGCAAGGCGATGTCCCGGAAGAGCGAGGCGATGGCAAGAAGATTGAAGACCGGAATCACAACTGTAAGCGCTCTCAGAAAAGGCCGGCAGGAGGCGAACTTCGCCAGAGCCTCCGGGGGCGAGCTGTCCTGCCGGGCCTGGGAGCGCAAATCGCGCCAGGTTTTATAGAACCAGTAAGGAAGGTAGGCGGCGAATGTGAAGACGCTCATCACCAGCACATGCCAGACCGGTTGAGCCAGGGAGTAAGTGTGCTCCCCGGCGTTGGCGGTTTCTTCTCGATTGACGGCGGCTGATTCGATCATCTCTAGAATTTTGGGTCTCTTGAAATCCAGGATTGCCATTTTTACATGTTTGCTGGAAATAATGGGCTTAGATGATCAATGTTTTCTTCGATCCGGTAACCTTTTAAAATGGTTTGTCAGCTTTTGGGAGATCGAGAGAGGCATGGTTAACTCTGTCGTCATAGTCGGTAGGGCAGGAAGAGATCCGGAGATGCGTTACTTCGAATCCGGTCGCGTCAAGACCACGTTCAGTCTTGCCGTCAACAGACCCACCAAGGAAAAGGAAACAGACTGGTTCGATATCGAGATCTGGGGCCGCCAGGCTGAGATCGCCGGTGAATACGTTCGCAAAGGCAGTCTGATCGGAGTGGAAGGTCGTCTCGATTTCAATCGCTGGACCGATGACCAGGGCGCCAAGCACGTCCGCCCGGTCATTCAAGGTCTCAACCTGAGACTCCTGGGTAGCAAGCGCGATTCGGGTGCCGAAGCATTCGCTGACGAATACGGCAGGTGAACATGGCCGATGCTGGCCTGAGCCTGGCGTTTATCGACTATTTGATAATCGCCATCTATTTTGCTTTCGTTATTGGAATAGGCTTCAAGCTCAAGAAGCAAATGGTGACAAGCGAGGATTTCTTCCTCGCCGGTCATAAGATCCCTACCTGGGTTACCGGACTGGCTTTCCTTTCGGCTAACCTGGGTGCTATCGAAGTCATGGGGATGGCTGCCACCGCCGCCCAGTACGGGATGGTAACGGCTCATTTCTACTGGATCGGCGCGATACCGGCCATGGTGTTCCTCGCGCTCTTCATGATGCCGTTCTATTACGGCTCGAAAGTGCGCAGCGTGCCGGAGTATCTCAAGAAGCGCTTCAATGAGCCGACAAGAGCTTTCAATGCAGTGAGCT
This sequence comes from Cyanobacteria bacterium HKST-UBA02, assembly GCA_020431945.1. Next base: position 3,405 of record JAGQHH010000716.1, read on the forward strand.
TCGCCCTCATGACCGTGCTCATGTCCGGCATCAATCTCTATGCCATGGCTCTTGTCTTCAAACTGTTGCTCGGCTGGGACATGAATGCATCGATTTTCCTGGCTGCCGGCATAGTTCTCCTGTACACCTTCCTGGGCGGGTTGAGCTCATCTATCTATAACGAGGTGATGCAGTTCTTCCTGATCATCTTCGGTATTGCTCCCATAACGATTCTGGGACTGA
>JAGQHH010000717.1 GCA_020431945.1 Cyanobacteria bacterium HKST-UBA02
GCCCGATATGCCGGATGTAGATGCGAAAAAGGAGGAGCCGCTCTCCAGGCTGAGCACCTCGAAGGGGGCGCTTTCCCCGGCGACTATATCGGTGACCACCACCGATTTCTGCGGTCTGACACCGTCGAGGATGCGAAGTAGCCAGAACAGGCTGGCCGGTTTTTTCGGATCCGGATAGGTGAGAGATTCTTCGTTTCCCTGCCGCCGGGCTGAAATACTCTGAATGGTGTTGCGGGCCCGGTGGTTGATTCCCTCGAGCCAGTTCTTGTCCACCTGGAGCTGAAGCTCGGCCCTGACCCGGGAAAGGGTTTCGGAAATATCGGCCTGGATGGCGAAATTGCTTCTGATGCTGCGTCCCGCCAGGTGACCGTCCATATTCACCTGGATGACGGTGCCTGTATCGGGAACCAGGGATGGACCGTCTCCCCGGTTGGGCAGGCGATTCTGCACTCCAAGCAAGAGAAAGAGATCGTAATCTTTGAGACGGCTGTTGGTCTCGGCATGGTTGGTGGGCAGAACACCGGCGAAATGAGGATGGCGGTTGGGGAAGTTCACCCCGGTGGGCATGGGCTCCGAGAAAACCGGGCAGCCCAGCACGTCGGCCAGGAGGACCACATCCTTGCGAGCCCGGAATTGAGAGACCTCGTTGCCGGCAATGATGCACGGATTGCTTGCGGCTATGAGCTTCTGGACGATCTTGGAGACGAAGTTCTCGTCTGCCGGCCCCAGAGGACCGGTGATGGGAGGCTTGAGAATCTCCGCCTTGGCGGAGGATAGCGAGAGGTTGATGGGAAGCGACAGGATCACCGGACCCTTGGGCGGTGTGAAGGCCTCATGGAAAGCCCGGCGGAGAAGCTTGCAGACTTCCCGGGCTGTCTTGGCCTCCGCCATCCATTTGCACAGCGAGCTGGTGAGGATATGATGCTCCACCGAGAGGGGCGGATCGTCATTGAGCAGGTGAGAGTTTTCCTGGTCCGCCAGAATGACCATGGGAACCTGGGCTCGTTTGGCGGCATAGATGGCGGGCATGGCATTGAGGATTCCCTGCCCGCAGGCCAGGTTGACAACACTGGGCAGGGAGGTCGCCTGGGAATAGCCGGTGGCCATGAAAACTGCTATGGATTCGTGCAGGGAGCCGACGAACTTGATGATGTCGCTCTCGTGATAACGGCTGGCAAGAAGGGTTATGGCGATGGGCGAATCCGATGTGCTGCTGGTCCCGAATATATAGCGCACCCCCTCGGCATTGAGCTGGTCGAGGATGAGGTGGGCGGTCAGCGAAACGGCGGTGTCTGCTCTGGTCATCAGAAATGGTCGAATTCCATAAAGGGTACGGGTTTTATCGATCTCCAGTTGGCAACAGCTTGCCTCAGAACTAAGATCATACCCTTTTCTTTCAGCCGCATATTTATACGCATAGATCTAACTTCGCTTGGCAAGTCTCGATCCGGGTAAAAGCCCGCCAGTGCCGATTCCCAGCCTTCGAGGCGGCTCCTGCCCCGGGTCGCAGCTACCGCTACAAGTGCTCTCCAGATCTCTTCCCGGCTCTCCTCGCCGGCGCAGACCTCCAGCACTCTCAGGCTCTGCCTCCCGGTTCTGAACAGGGCATAGCCCTGACTGTCCGAGTCCGCCGTCGGCATAATCGCTTCTAGCGGCGCCCAGGTTGGATTGTGCCGGTGGATGAAAGCATCGCGATCGATCATGAAATGCCAGTAGGAATCGGATCTCGAGATTGCCAGAGGCTGCCGGCTCTGCCATCGCTGGTAGTATCGCCTGAGGCGCTCCCCATCGGCGGCGATAGCAGACCCCACGCAATAGCCCTCGATTTTATCGGCAGGTTCACCGGTCTCGATCAGCTCGCTCTCGAACCGGAGAGAATCCAGCGGGGAAAAGCCGAACTGGAGGTAGAAATCGCTGCCGATGTCCGAATAGAGCATCACCGCTGCCATTCCTTCCGCCTCGGCCCGGGCCAGGGCAAGTTTCACCATGGTCTTGCCCAGACCTTGCCCACGTTTTTCCGGCGGCGTGAAGATGGCACCGAGACCGGCGACCTCGACGGGCTCCCGGAGACCCCGGGCTCGATAGCTCAGATGGTAGTATTTCAGGGCTCCCAGGGGAGGCGATTCCGGATCTTCTTTGAGGACCAGGAAACGCATGGATTTTCGTGCCCAGGGGTTGCTGATCTGAGCGCTCAGATAATCGAAATACTGCCTCTGTGATAGCCCCGGCGACCAGATCCGGCAGGTCTCTTTGAGCACTGCGCTCAGATCATTATTGTCTGCGTCTTTTAGTTCCATTGCGATAAAATCGTCTCTAGTCCCGAGCCAGTTGTAACGATGCCAGTAGAATCACCCAGAGAGAGAAAGCCAAGGGCGCACCGCGGACATATCATCTCACCTCTTCCCGGAGGCGGGCTCCTCGATGCCCCCGACGGTCTTCTCCTGGTAGATGAGAAAGGTCGTATCGCTTATGCCGGTCCTTACGACGAGTTCGAAGGGACTCTTCCTGCCGATGCTCTCGAAAACTATGGCAAAAGGCTGATTCTGCCAGGCTTTATCGATCTGCATATCCACCTTCCCCAGGTCACCCAGACCGCCAGATCCGGAGAGCACTTGCTTCAATGGCTGGAGAAGTATATCTTTCCTGCCGAGTCGAGGTTTTCGGATCTCGAGCATGCCGAGAAGATCGCCCTCTGGTTCTTCGATGAGCTGGTGAGAAACGGCACCACTACCGCCGTGGTCTTCACCACGATCCACAAGAAAGCTGCCGACTGCGCCTTCGCCGTGGCGCGCCGGTCCGGCATCCGGGCTGTGATGGGCAAAGTGATGATGGATGAGAATGCTCCGGGGGAGCTGACCGAGACCACTTCCGAGAGCCTGGAAGAGTCTTTCGAGCTCTATGAGAAATGGCACGGACAGGATGAAGGCAGGCTT
>JAGQHH010000067.1 GCA_020431945.1 Cyanobacteria bacterium HKST-UBA02
AGCTCGATCTTGGCTTTCTCGGCGGCTTCGGTGAGACGCTGGAGAGCCTGGCGATCTTTTCTGAGGTCGATACCTTCCAGATTGGTGAACTCGTCGGCTACCCAGCTGACGATACAGTGGTCGAAATCGTCTCCACCCAGGTGGGTGTCACCGGAGGTGGATTTGACTTCGAAAACGCCTTCGCCCACTTCCAGAATGGAAACGTCGAAGGTGCCGCCGCCGAGGTCGAATACGAGAATGACTTCGTTCTCTTTCTTGTCGAGACCATATGCCAGGGCAGCCGCCGTAGGCTCGTTGATGATCCGGAGAACTTCGAGACCGGCGATGGTGCCGGCGTTCTTCGCCGATTGTCTCTGGGAATCGTTGAAATAAGCCGGGACCGTGATCACGGCCGACGTGACTTTCTCGCCCAGATACTTCTCAGCATCTTCTTTGAGCTTGCGGAGAATCATCGCCGAGATCTCCTCGGGAGAATAATCCTTGCCCTGGATGGAGACTTTGCAACCGCCGTCGGCTCCTTCTTTGACTCTGTAGGAGACGAGCTTCTTCTCGGAATCGACTTCCGAGAATCGGCGGCCCATGAAACGCTTAATGGAATAGACCGTGTTCTCGGGGTTCAAGACCGCCTGACGTCTGGCCAGCTGGCCGACAAGACGCTCACCTGATTTGGTGAATGCGACCACTGACGGGGTGGTCCTGCCGCCCTCGGCATTGGAGATCACCGTCGGCTGACCGCCTTCCATCACCGCGACTACGGAGTTTGTGGTTCCTAAGTCAATGCCTACCGATTTGCCCATATCTTTGAAACTCCTTCTCCCATGAGTAAGGCTGGAGAAACCCCCCGCATTATACAGGGGCCAACAAATGGCCTCTGCCTGTGATCAGCATGCCGATCAAATCGATCATGCCCACCGGAACCGCCTGTATTAGTAACTTTATTGAAGGTTTTATATTCTACATTCGGCGGATCGATCATATTGTGCCCAGTACGAAGAAAGATCGATCAAACATGGGCAAACCCGGGAAATTCTTTTCCCGGCTGGAAAAATTCCGGTATTGCCCTGAGGACCGCTTCCAGCTTATAGCCTCGCAAGTCCGCGGGAGCAAGCGATTCCAGCCCCGCTCCCGGACGCTTGAAAAGCCGGCGAGATTGCTTGCTGACTTCTGAAATCTCCAGCTGCAAAAGGCGAGATTTAATCTCAGCCCCGGGTCAAACGACTGATAAGTCTAGCCGGACACCCCGGAGATGCCCTTGTCCAGAGCCCGCGAGGGGGAATCAGGACGGCCGAGATTTTCCCCGATGGCAAGAGCACAAACCTCTATAGAAGATTCCTCTTCTCTGGCGAGACGGATCAGATCGGACGGCTGGTAACGGAAGAAGACCTGATCGATTAGAGGTTGCCAGTGCATTGGAACCAGACGTCGGGCGCCCACCTCCTCGGCGAGCAGGAGAGTATCGGCAGGAGAAGCAGTTGCATACTTTCCACCGATGGGCAGGCAGGCTGTGTGCACATCGAAACCAGCAAGAGCCCGGGCGATATCCTTGCTGTAGGTCGTGGCCCCGGCATGATAATAGCCATCGAAGAAATAGCCGTTCACCGGCTTGCCCGGCGCGGAGCTGCGGGCAAACAGTGTCATCAGGGTCTTGCCCAGCCGGTTGACAGGATGATGAGCCGGCACTGCCAGGATCTTGACCTCTCCGTAATAGGTAGATTGGCCCTGATCGAGAGGAATGAAAGCTTCCGGCGGAATCTTCCGGCGGAATTTCCGGCGCATCCAGGCGACCAGCCGGGAAGGCGCAACGAAGTGACAGCCCCAGCGCTGCCAGAGCTCCGGCGCCATGAGCACACCATGATCGAAATGACCGTGACTGTAGAGAACCAGATGGCCGGACGTTAGCTTGGTCCAGTCGACGGGCTCGGTCAAATATGGGTCTACGTATATATTGAGGTTCGACACCTCGAACCGGATTGCGCTGTGACCCAGATAGGTTAGACTCACCGTTTATGCTCCGCTAACCAGAACTGGCCGGATGCTTGGAAGATTCGAATCGTAACATCTTTGTCTGCATAAAAAACTTTTCCTAGTAAAATCATAGGTTCGACAACCGCAGTTGGGTGAGATCATGTTGAGAAAACGCACGGTAATTCTGGCATCCCTGTCGCTCCTGGCTTTCTGTGGAAGCGGGCTTTCCAGTCCTGTGGAAGCCAAAAAGAATAAAGCCGTGGAGTTCATCAAGTACTTCAAACCGGTCCCGGACAAGTCATACACCAACGAGTCCCAGGACCGCGTGATCAAGAAACGCAAGTTCAAACCTGTCGAGGTTTCCGGGGCGCGTCCGATAGACAATCAAGAGCTCGGCTATTTCGCCATCATTCCTCTGGAAAAGATCGAGGATAAGCAGAGCATCGAGGATCTTCTGGTCAAGAAAGAGATTAACGGCATCTCGGTACTGCTTCCCTGGGCTTCCCTGGAGCCCCGTGAAGGCGAATACGATTTCAAGCAAATAGATGAGCTTCTGGAGCTCGCGGGCAAGCAGAAAAAGACCGTGATCCTGCGGATTTCCACCTGCGGTCTGGACAATTCGAAAGACTGCGACACGCCCGAGTGGGCCCTGGCCGACGTCAAGACCATGGAATACACCGCCACCGACGGACAGAAGCACAAAATGCCGATCTTCTGGGATTCCACCTATCTGGCGCGCTGGTCCAACTTCATCCAGGCCCTCGGAGAAAAATACGACGGCAACCAGAGCCTCCACAGCATAGGCATCACAGGCGGTGGCGTACTTGGCTCTACCCGGGTGGTCCCCAATTTCGTCACCTTCGCCGGCGACACGACCTCCGGCGACGCCGAAGATGACGGCGATGACGAAGACCAGAATAAAGATCAAAACAAAGACGCAAAAACGGAAGCCGACAAATCGGCAACCGGTAAAACCGAAGACACCGCAAAATCGGAAGAAGCTGAGACAGCAGAAGACGATAGCGATGAAGACAGCGCCAATGTGATTGCCAAGCCCAGCGCGAAGAACTATCGCCGGCTGGCCGGCAAGCTCAAGAAGGAGTTCGGCATGAGCGAGCGCCAGCTCGTCGAGCACTGGAAATATGTCGCCGACATCTTTCCCAAGGCTTTCGCGAAAACTCGCCTGAATTTCGATATCAATGCACCGATTACCGGCAAGAAAGGCCAGACCGGTCTCGACGAGATATCTGACTATCTGGTCTACCGTTACGGCCAGCGTATTTATTTGACCAGGCAGAATGTTCGCAACGGCAAGCACGGCTTCAACGAATACCGCATACTCCTGAAATTCCACCCGGACACTCTGACGGGCTACCAGCTCCGCCCGGACTTCAAGATGGACGACCTGGACAAGCTCGTCAAGAATGCCACCCAGGATGGTATCAGTTTCTGCGAGCTGCCCATCGACCTCGTCCAATCCACCGATGAGGCGCTGAAAACGGCCCTTGCCGAGATCCGCGGTCATATGGGCTATCAGCTCATCTCCCAGGCGGTCACCCTGCCCAAAGAAGTGAAAGTCGGAGAGCCGATCCAGGCTTCCTTCAATTTCGTCAATCTCGGTGCCGCCGGCGCTCTCAATCCTGACAGGCAGCTCGACAAAGACCTGGCAGGCAGCTTCAAGATCCAGGTCGAGCTCCGCAATCAGGACGGCAAACCCGTGGTGCGTTCGCTCCACACTCCGGACGTTCCCACCAATGAGTGGAGCGCCGGCGAGCCCATTACCTGGAGCGAAGACCTCAAAATGCCCGAGCTCAAGCCCGGCCGCTACGACCTCTATATGTCCCTCGTGGATACCGATGAGGACAACAAAGTGGCCCGCAAGCTCTCATTCCTGACCAAAGTCAAGGAAGGCGAGCTCGAAGAAAGCGTTGATGCTCCCATCGGCTCGGTGGACGTCCTCAACTAATTTGAGGCGTCCACAAAAGAAGCGATGTCATCGATTACTTTCGGATCGACATGACGGGTCGGTCCGAAATAGTCGGCGGGCTTGCTCTTGCCCTCCACCGGCATGAATAGATGATCGAGCCCGGGATACAGCTCGAACCGGAAGCGAGTGTCGGAGCCTTCGAGATCCTTTACCGCTTCCTTCCAGTTTTGAAAATCACCACTGGCGGTGACCTGATAGTCTTTCTCGCCTTGAAGAAATAGAACCGGTCTCTTGATTTTCCTGACCTCTGCAAGAGGGTCGTATTTTTTGAGATCGAGCCAGTAAGAAGGCGGCGCCCCGAGTATTGATTTTCCTTCAACGGCTTCGGCGCTCCCGCTCTCGAGACTGTCGATTTTCTCTGCACCGTTCACGAAGTCGGCTCGCTTCTTCTGCCATTCTCCAGCGTCATCGCCCCCGAGTGCGATGAGATAATCGGCCTGGTCGATCATCATGCTGGTGAGGGGGCGGTTGGAGCCTGCCATGGATATAAAACCGGCAGCAGTAGTGGTCATCGAAGCCAGGCGGGGAATCATCATGCCGCCCAGACTGTGGCCGAGCACGAAGATTCGCCGGCGATCTATACGCTCGGACTCGGGACGCGCGGCAAGCACCTCGACGGCATGCAGGGCGTCATCCACGGTCTCATCATCGACAGTGAATCCGGACTTCATCTGACGAGCCATCTTCTCTTGATAAGCCCGGGTTCGCTTCTCATAGCGCAGAACGGCAATCCCCTTGCAGGCCAGACCATGGGCGAGGTCGCGAAAAGGCTTGCTGGAGCCTATGCTTTCGTCTCGGTCGTGGGGACCGGAGCCGTGGACCAGGACCACCACCGGAAAAGGCCCGCCATCTTTCGGAATAGATAGCGTCCCTGCCAGCTTGAAAGGCTCGATGCCGATGGAGACTTCCTTCTCCTGATACATTTGCGGATGATCGTAGTCAGCACGCTTGAAACCCTCTTTATGAGGCTCGATGAAAAATCCCGAGACCCTGCCGTCTTGCAGGCAGACTACTTTGAGGTCCATTGTGGCGCGCTCGAAGACCGCCGGCACGAAGACCGCCTTGTAAGGACCCAGAGCCTCCACCCTGGCAGAAAGTCGATTCTTGTAAGCTCCGAAACTGCTCTCGATGCGTGACCAGGCCGCCCTGAGAGTCGCCGAATTCATCTGGGAAGCAGCCCGGGGATCGATAACCCCCTCCACATCCTCCATCCGGCCGGCCACCAGCGCGTCGACAAAACGATTAGCACTGGCGACAACCGATTCTTCCTGCTTGTCATTTGTATCCGTCGAAGCCGACACTGCATCTTCCTCCCCTGCCACATCCAGAAACAGAATCAGCGACAGAACCACTGACAAGCTCAAAGACAAAACCATTACTTTCATATTTTGAATTCTAAAGCAATATTGATGAATTCTCGCTCAAAACCTTTGGAAGAGCAGAGGCTAGAATTATCCCTTTAAGTATTGCCCCTCACCTGAATCGAGGAGTCGCGATGCTCAAACTGAGCGAGATTTTGCGATTGTTGTCCCTGGCCGTCTTGTTCGGCGGCGGCGCAGCCGTAGTATTCGTCGCTATTGTCCTGGTCCGCGCCGCCAGGGAAGCCGGCGTCGAGGTGAGCGAAGCGGCAGCCCGGAACGCCCCGGCTTTCATCGAATTTGCCAGGGTTGCGGCAGTTTGCGCCATGGCCCTTCTCCTTTCGGAAGGTCTCGATATGGCGGCAGTCGCCAGAGGAATGAAGAAGAAGAGCCGCCTGCTCATCACCAGATACGCCACCAGCATTCTGGCGGTGGCAGCCACCTTCGTCTTCGCTTTTTTCATCACCCCGCCGATGAAACGACTGCAGCCCTCGATCAAGACCGACACGAGCGCCCATGCGGAATTTCGCAAGCTGCACGAGATTTCCCGGGGAGTCTTCGGTGCCGTCATACTCTTCTCCATGATCTCGCTTGTTCTTCCATGCCTGGAAAGTAAAACGGAGAAAGGCAAATGAACCGCAGGAACAGACATTCACACGAGATGCCCTTCGGTCCCAGGCTGCTTGGCGAACAGGGAGCCGAATTCCGGCTCTATGCGCCGGAGATTCCATCAGTCACCCTCCATCTCAAAGCAGGCAACCGTGAAAGTACCCTGGCCATGCAGAAAGACGGTGAGGGCTGGCACCGGGCCATCGACGAGCAATGCCGGCCCGGCACCGACTATTGTTTCGAGCTTCCTGACGGTCTCCGGGTCCCCGACCCGGCCTCCCGCTACCAGAGCGAAGACGTCCACGGTCCCAGCCGGCTTCTCGACCCCGCTCGTTTCGTCTGGACGGATGAAGATTTCCGGGGGCGCCCCTGGGAAGAGACGGTGATCTACGAGCTTCATACAGGGACTTTCAGCCATGACGGCTCATTTCAAGGGATCTTAGAACATCTCGATCATCTGGAGACCCTGGGGATCACCGCCATCGAGCTCATGCCCCTGGCGGATTTTCCAGGACGTTTCAACTGGGGCTATGACGGTGTCCTGCCCTATGCTCCGGACAGCAGCTACGGCACTCCGGATGAGCTCAAGGACCTGATCAATCAAGCCCATATGCGCAATATCATGGTCTTCCTCGATGTCGTCTACAACCATTTCGGGCCCGAAGGCAATTATCTCCACGTCTATGCCAATTCCTTTTTCAGCAAGACTCACCAGACACCCTGGGGAAGCGGTATCAATTACGATGGCGAAGGAAGCGAGATCGTCAGGCAATTCGTAGTACACAACGTGCTCTACTGGCTCGAAGAGTTCCGTTTCGACGGACTTCGCTTCGACGCTGTCGACACTATCGCCGACGACTCGAAAACCCACATTCTCGAAGAGATCGCCCTGGCTGTTCGTAACGGGCCGGGCAAAGACCGGCATATACATTTAATCCTCGAAAATGTCTCCAATAATGCCGAGCTCCTCCGAAACAACGGCAAGCAATCCGGATACACAGCCCAGTGGAGCGACGACATCCACCATGCCTGTCACGTCCTGCTCACCGGCGAGTCCACCGGTTACTATCGGGACTTCGGTCAGGAGGTGTCGGGAAGAAGCGCCCTGGAGCACCTGGGACGGTCCCTCTCCGATGGTTTCTCTTTCCAGGGAGAGCACTCCACCTACTGGGGAGAGAAGCCCCGGGGCAAAAAGAGCGCCGACCTGCCCCCCACCGCTTTCATCTCCTTCGTGCAGAACCACGACCAGACCGGCAATCGGGCCCTGGGCGATCGGATAGCCACCCTCACTGACGAAGACTCGCTGCGGGCGGCAGTGGCGATCATGCTTCTCTCCCCCAATGTTCCTATGCTCTTCATGGGTGAAGAATGGGGCTCACGCACGCCATTCTGCTGGTTCGCCGACTTCGGCGAGGATCTGGCCGAGTCGGTGCGACAGGGACGCCTCAATGAATTCGCCAAATTCGACGATTTCAAAGACCCGGAACGCCGCACGCTCATACCGGATCCGGTGAGCGAGAAAACCTTTCTAGCCGCCCGTCTCGACTGGGACGACCTTCTCGACGCCCACCACCGGCAGTGGCTCGAATACTACCGGCAACTCCTCGCTCTCAGAAAAGGCACCATCGTTCCTGTTCTCAAAGATGTAGACAGCGAGCTTGCCAGTTTCGAGATTCTCGAGGAGGGCCCGCTCTTCGTGCGCTGGCCTCTCCGTAGCGGCGGAGAGCTCAGCCTTTTCGCCAATATGACCGATCAGGGGAATCCCAGCCCGATCTTCAGCGAGAGCCAGTTCGACGAAGAGGCGATTCTCTTCCAGTCGCGACCGGGTATCGCCAGCGAGATCGCCCTGGGCACCGTGCCTCCGTGGGCGGTGATCTGGCTTCTGAATAATCAGTAGTGATGAGCGCTCCAGGACGCCAGTCGATGATCCTTGCAGGCGCTCTGGCTATCATCGCTCTGCTGTCCGTCGCTGGCACCCTGTACGAGATTCTGGCGCACCCGGTGACGCCGACCGCCGACTATTTCATCTGGATAGAGAGCGTCAGCCGACTGATCAAGGGAGACTCCGAGGGTCTCTTTTTCATGGCGCGCACCTACCACCCCTTTATCCCGATTATCCCCCTGGCTACTTTCGCAGCCAATGCCCTGCTGTTCTCCTGGAGTCCGGTAGCCGATCTTCTTTTCGGATGCTTCCTGGCCGTCGTGAAAATTGCCATAGTGTCGGTCTGTTTTTTCGACAGAAAGAATCCCTGGCGCTGCCTGTCTCTATTTCTCGTTCTCTTGAGCCTGCAGTTCTCCGCCACTCATTTCTCGGTCCTGGGCTGGGGCGTGAACACGATCTGCTGGCAATGGGCAACCCTGGGCTTCGCTCTTGGTCTTCTGGGAGTAGTAAAACCGAAAAACGATCTCGCCGGTGCCGCTCTAATGGTGGCAGGCGGCGTGGCGGCATCCTATTCCCTGGGCAATATCCTCCCTTGCTGGATAGCGCTTCTTGCCGCTCTCCTGCTTCTTCGCAGGAAGGCAATAATCTGGTGGCCAGCCTGGATAGCCGGTCTGTCCATTTCCATGGCCCAGTATCTTTTCCTTCCGGCCTTCAAGAAGCCGTCCATAATACCCTTTTCCCCGGAGCGAATCGAGCTCTTCTTCAGACTCCTGGGCCAGCAGATGTGCAACTACGGGGAAGGCACCAGCGCCCTGCAAACAGCTTCCTTTCTCTTCGGCATCACGGCTCTGGCAGCGCTTCTCGTGCTCTTCGCCCTGAACATCCGCACCCTTGTGAAAAGAGAGGCGGACTCCGGTCTTGCAGCAGGCATAGCCATGGCCGGCTATGCCCTGGCAAGCGCCGTCCTCATCACCCTGGTACGCGAAACCGCCGCCCCCTGGTATGTCGAGATTACCGGCTTCCTCTGGTGGGCCCTAGTCTGCATATTGGCTCGCCCGGGCGCCGTCCCTAAAAAACCTCTGGCAGTTGTCCTCTCTCTCTGGCTGGCAGGAGCTTTTCTCTTTCAGTTGCGAGCCTTCAGAACGAACGACTGGTTCGCCTGCAGCCGCTCGCCGGCGGCAGCTTCGACCCTCGAGCATTTCGACACGGCTCCTACGACCAGCATCGAGTATCTCAACGCCCACGGTTACGAGAGCTTCGCAGGCGGTGCCTCCTGCCTCCAGGAGATGGGTTATATGTGTTTTCGCCGCGCCCCGCACCGGCGACTGATCACTTTGCAGGGAGAGTTTTTCCTGCCTTCGGTCCGCACCACCGGAACCGATCCGGAAAAGATCGCTGGTATCGCCTGGGTCGATAAGAAGGGCGAGAAGATGCCTCCATCCTCCAGTAAGGATCTCGACTTGAGGCTTCCCCGGGGCTGCACCCTTACCTGGGATCTGAAGATTCCCGAGCAAGCATCCGGTGCCAGGCTCATTGCCGGCTACAGCGGCGAAAAACCAGCCATGAGGATAATCGGGGAAAAGGGAAGCCAGTCCGACGCGCTCTCATTCTCGGCGGCCGGTCCCGACTCGCTCGAGGCTTCTCTGGGCAAGGGAGATCGAACAGTCGAATTCCATGCTGACAGTGGCGATACGCTCCTCTTGCACCCTCGTGTAGTCCTGGACGGCGCACCGCCACCGGTACCGGCGCTACCTCCGCGCCCTGCCAATACAGATCTGTCCCCGGACTTCCCCGGCTTACGCTCATCTCCGGAAGACCTGCTCCTGCCTGCTTTCCACCAGGGCGAATGGGTAAACAGCGGCATGACCTTTTTACAGGGCCGGTCCGGAGAGCGATCCTCCACCCTGACCGTCGAGAGCAATCCGCAGTTCTATCTAAAGACCCCTCTCAATCTCGATCTCTCCGGATATCAGTACATGGTTTTTACAACCAGGCAGGATAGAGACGCTCAGAGCTCTGCTTCCCCAGCCACCGCCGTGCAACTGGTCCTCAATGACACCATTATCAAGTCGGTGCTGGTTCCCCTGCTTCTCGACGGCAAGAGCCACAGCTACAGTATCGATCTGGACGTTCTGTACTTGCCGAAAGCAGCGCCGCATCAGCTCAGGCTGTCCAATATCATCTTCCTGCCCGCATACGGCGGCCCGGTTCAGGGCAAGACCATCGAGGCAGGCGCGATCAGGCTACTGAGGGGCAACCGCAGCATCAAGAGCGAGCCTGGAGTCGCTCCAGAGACTCGATCAGATCCCGCCCCTCGACCCTGAGGGTCATGTCCCGATAATAGAGACCGGTGCCCACCATGCCGATCGCCACCGAGACGATGCTGGTAACGGTGGTCTCCGCCACCTCCAGGGCCCGAATATAGAAAGGGAACTCCACCTGTCCGGTGGCGGTGCTGGCAGCGCTGGTATACACATGATAAATGGCGAGCAGTACCACCGGCAGGAAAACTCCGAGGTTGACGGAGAAAATCGAAGCGAAGAGCAGGCTGATGAAAGACGCGCCCCGCCATTTATAACGCAAGGCCAGATAGACGCCCCGCCTCAGGGCTTCGCCTACCTTGAGGGTCTCGCAGGCGATGACCAGAAAGCAGAGACCGGTGAGGAGGACTGCGAAAGAGCCAACCACCACCAGGGCGAGCCCTTCGATGAAAGCCAGGGCGATGCTCGCAACCAGGCCGGCGGAACCGAACTGTCCGACAAAGACCGTGGCGACAAACATGGCGCCGAAGACTATACCTACTATGAAGGGTGCCAGGAAGCTGATGGAATAAACGATCATCACCGCCCACTGCCGGCGCCGGGCATAGGCCAGCCCCTCCTCATAACTGGGAGAGACCGCCAGGGTATTGCGGAGAAGAGCCACCGAGCGCAAAGCGATTTCCCACTGGCAGAGAATCACCACCACCACGCAGGCGAACATCACCAGCATATGGATAACGAACCAGTCCACCGCCAGGGTGCGCCCGTTTATCCAGTGGACCAGGGTCCAGTTAGTGCCGTACATGCATAAGCTTGAAAAGAGAGAAGGCCAGAATAGCCTCGCAACGAACTGTTTCCAGTCGGCGCGAAAGAGCCGAAAAGCAAGACCGACGAGGTCTCCGAGGGAAGCAGGCTTTTCTGGCAGGGCGTCGGACATGGATTTGTTCCGGCATATCTATAGCATGGCAAGTATAATATCTATTTCCATAGCCAGACCCACTATGCTCAGAACAAGCAAGCGCAGCTATCTCGATCCGATCCACCAGGACATCGTCCTGGACCGCAATGATCCAGCCGAGCGCTTGATAATCGATCTCATAGACACCGACGAGTTCCAGCGCCTGAGACGCATTCAGCAGCTGGGCATATCCCATTTCACTTTCCAGGGTGCCGAAGGGTCTCGCTTCACCCACTCTGTGGGAGTCATGCATGTGGCTTCCATGCTGGTGGACAATCTAGCCGAAAAACATCCCGGTCTCCTGGTCCACCGGCCCCTGATCCTGGCCTCTGCCCTTCTCCACGATATCGGCCACGGTCCTTTCTCCCACGTAACCGAGAAAATTCTCTGCTACGACCATGAAGACTGGTCCTGCCGGATCATTTCCGGAAACACAAAAGTGAGAGCAGTGCTCGATTCTTTCGAAGAAGATCCGGACCTCGCCGAAAAGATCGTCGCTGTCCTGAAAAAGACGTTTCATCCCAAATATGTCTCGCACATGGTTTCGAGCCAGCTGGATTGCGACCGTTTCGATTATCTGCTTCGCGACAGTTATATGACCGGCACCAAATATGGTTTGTTCGCTTTACAGAGGATCCTGCGGTCCATGGAGCTGGATGAAGAGAACGAGCGCATTATCGTCGCCGGAGAAAAGGGCCAGATAGCCGTGGAGGACTACCTCTTCGCCCGCTATTCTATGTACGCCCAGGTCTATTATCACCGCAAGAACCTGGCAGCGAGACTGCTTCTCACCAAGCTCATCAATCGCGCCAGACACCGGATGAACGAAAAAGACAGCAAGCGTCCCCCGGTCTTCACCGACGAAGTGACAGGCAAGTGGCTCTCCGGCGCCGATCTGGAAGTCTCGGACTATCTCCAGCTCGATGACGTTCACCTCAACTATCACATCAAGCGCTGGATGGCCGACCCGGACCCGATCTTGAGCGACCTCGCCCACCGCTTCATCAACCGCCGTCTTTTCAAAGCAATCCGGATCAACTCCCGGGAGAAACGCGTCCAGAGGGATATCGAAGGCGAGGCCAGACGCCTCACCAAGGCAGCCGGTCTCGATCCGGACTACTATGTGGGTATAGAATCTACAGGCTTCCGCCCCTACGACTACTATCGCCCGGAAGCCGACTCGCCCCAGACCAATATCATCGTCCAGACCGAGGACGGCGAAGTCAGGGAACTCTCCGGTATTTCCCTGGCCGTCGAAGCACTGGTCAAAGGCGACTATGAAAGCAACTGGCTCGTCTACCCGGACGAGATCTCGGATCAAATCTCGGTAATCATCGAAGAAGTCAAAGAGGAAGGTAAAAGATGTTCGACACACTGACTGACAAGCTTCACTCGGCATTCAAAGGTCTCACCGGAGATTCGAAGATCACTGCCGAGAATATCGAGGATGCCATCAGAGAGGTTCGCAAGTCGCTCCTCGAAGCCGATGTCAGTTTGAAAGTAGTCAAAATATTCATCAGCCGGGTGCGGCAGAAAGCCCTGGGGGCAGAGGTCCTCGAATCGGTGACCCCGGCCCAGCAGTTCGTCAAGATCGTGCATGACGAGCTAGTCACCATACTCGGTGGCGAGAACAGTCCCCTCATCTTAGAAGGGGAGCCGCCGGTCATCATGCTCCTCGGGCTCCAGGGCTCCGGCAAGACCACAGCCTGCGCCAAGCTTGCCAACAAGCTCAAGCAAGAAGGTCACAAACCCCTGATGGTCGCCTGCGACGTGCAGCGCCCTGCCGCCATCGCCCAGCTCCAGACCCTGGGACGCCAGATCGACGTACCGGTTTTCACCATCCCCGATTCCCAGGACGTCCAGGACATCGCCGACAAAGCCCTGGACGAAGCCAAGCATTCGGGCTATTCGCCGGTTATTCTCGATACCGCCGGACGCCTGCAAGTAGACACGGTGCTCATGGCCGAGCTCATGATCCTGGACCGCGCTCTCGAACCGAAAGAGAAGCTCCTGGTCATCGACTCCATGACCGGCCAGGAAGCTGTCAATGTCGCCGAAACCTTCAACACCCAGCTCGATGTCACCGGTCTTCTGCTCTCCAAGGTGGACGGCGATGCTCGTGGCGGCGCCGCGCTCTCGGTGAGAGAGTCGGTGGGCAGACCGGTGAAATTCATCTCCACCGGCGAGAAGCTCGACAACCTCGAGACTTTCTATCCGGACCGGATGGCTTCACGCATCCTCGATATGGGCGACATCCTCACCCTGGTGGAGAAAGCCCAGACAGCCATCGACGAGAAAGAAGCAGAGCGCATGGCACGCAACATGCTCGAAGGCGATTTCAGTCTGGAGATGTTCGTGCAGATGCAGAACATGATGAAAAAGATGGGACCGATAGGCGACGTCATGAAGATGACCGGTCTCGGCGGCATGTTCGGACTCTCTTCCGAGCAGCAGAAGGCTGTGGCCCAGGAAGGCGAAGTGAAAATGAAGCTCTATGAGGTCGCCATCAACTCCATGACCAGGGAAGAGCGTCTCAAGCCCGACATCATCGATTTCTCCCGCCGGCGCCGGATAGCCCGGGGGTGCGGATTAAAAGAAAATCAAATCGGACAGATGTTAAACGAGTTTCAGCAAATGCGTTCCATGTTCTCTTATCTGAAGCCCATGCTGAAGATGGGAATGGGTGGCGGCATGCCCGGAATGGGCGGGATGCCGGGCATGGGCGGGATGCCCGATATGCGCAATATGCCTCCGATGCCGCCGGGTTTCCCGGGTATGGGAGGGATGCCCGGCATGGGAGGTATGCCCGGAATGCCAGGCATGCCCCGCAGCTCCTCAGGCAAGACCAGCAGCTTCAAAAAGGGCGGCCGGACGCGTCTGAGAAAGAAGAAAAAACACTAACGAATATAAAGCTACGTGAAAGGGCGCGGGACCGGGCAGCATTGATCCAGCCGAGATCCTGCTAGAATATCCATTCGCATTACTTCTAGAAACCCATGAGGGAGCTAAAGTGGTTAAGATAAGGCTTAAGCGCGTCGGCGCTAAGAAAGCCCCGCACTACCGAATCGTCGCTGTTGACAGTCGCGCACGGCGCGATGGCAAGCCGATCGAAGAAGTCGGCTTTTACAATCCTCGTTCTAAAGAGCTCAAACTCAACACAGAAGCAGTTGAAAGATGGATCAAAAACGGCGCCCAACCAAGCGATACGGTAACCGGCCTTATAAGAAAGGCCCAGGGAGCGGCGGCCGAGGGCGCTACTCCCAAAAACTAATCGACTCCACCGCGGCTGAAGACCTGGCGGAGTACATTCTCAAGGTTCTCGCTCGAGAGCCCGAGTCGTTGCAGTTCGAGCGCAAGAGCTTCGGCCCGCGCCGCTGCCGTCTGTCAGTCAAATGCGATCCGGCGGTCACCGGACGTCTCATCGGCAAGGATGGCAGGACCATTTCGGCTCTGAGATCGCTGATCAAAGCTGCCTCTGGACGCTGCGGCAAGCGTGTGGACATCGTAATCAGTTAGTGAACGATAAAAACAAGGACCGAGACCTCATCAAGGCTCTAACCGAAGCCGGCGCAATCTCAAGAGCGCAGGCCGATCTGGTTTGCCAGGATCACGAGGTGACCGGCATGCCTCTTGAAGACATACTCATCGCCCGGGGCTGGGTGGACGAGACCGCCCTCAAAAAGCACGCCCCCTGGCTCTTCGAAAGCATCGGCGAGGACGGAGCCGTGGCCAGGTCTTACCAGGACAACCTCAAACGCTACCGGGCAATCATGGCCGAAATCCTCGGTGAATCCTCAGAATAGGAGATGAGCATAACTGTCATGCGCATACGTCTGGCGACCGTCGAGGACGCAGCTCGAATACTTGCCATCTACGCACCCTACTGCACCGATTCTGCCGTCTCCTTCGAATATCAGCCGCCGGATCTGGAGGAGATGCGAAAGAGGGTGACTGCTCATGAAATGCATCCATTTCTGGTCTCCACCGAAACAATCGATTCGGAAGAGATTGTCACCGGCTATGCCTATGCCTCGCCCCATCGCCTGAGAGACGCTTACCGGTGGTCGGTGGAGACCTCGGTCTATATCGATGCCGACCGCAAACGAACCGGTCTGGGAAGAGCTCTATATGAGCGCCTGCTTGCCATGGCCAAGAAACAGGGATATTGCAATGCCTATGCCGGCATCACCCTGCCCAATCCCGCCTCCGTCGCATTTCACGAGTCCATGGGCTTCCGCCACCTCGGCGTTTTCGAGAAGGTCGGCTTCAAGCATGGAGCCTGGCACGATGTCGGCTGGTGGCAGCTCTGCCTGGCGACGCCGGAGCAGCCCGAAGCAATAGAGAAAGCAATCTGGCCGGGTACATAGGGCTAGATGGCAGGACGACCAGACTTGAAAAGAGGCACCCTGATTGCGCTCCTTGCCGCCGTCATCGTCAATGGCGGTGCTTTTGCCAGCGACGGAAAAGAATTGAGAGAAGGTCAGCGTCTGTACAAAGCCGGTAAATACAATGCGGCTGCCGGATATTTTGTCGGTGTGATGGCTAGAGAGCCCAAGAATGCCAACGCGATTTACTATGCCGCAGTTTCCTTTCAAAAGGCAGGGGATCTCGAGAGAGCCAATAATTTCTATCGCCTGCTCATCGAGCATTTTCCCAACTCACAGGCGGCGGTATACGCTCGCAAAGCCGTGGGCTCCTCCTCTGCTCCCGCCCGGCCGACACCGACAGGACGAAAACAGACGAGCGCCCTGAGACCGGGAGACAGCATTCCGGACCGAGCTTCAGTGCCTTTTCGCCGGGAGCCGGGAGGGCATCTCTATGTAGACTGCCAGGTCAATGGACGTACTCTGCCCATGGTCTTCGACACCGGCGCCGAAGCCTGCACCATCGGCAAGGGTCAGCTCTCGAGCCTGGGTCTGAAAGTGCCCGAAGGAGCCAGGCATATCCAGGTCAGCGGAGTCGGAGGCGTCGAGGACACGGTGGTCGTGCCGACAACTATCAGGCTGGGCAACATCTCCCGCACCGTCAATGTCCTCTGCATGGAGGAGACCAAGTATTCGTTGTTGGGTCAGACTTTTTTCGGCGACCTGCACTAACAGATCGACAATGCCTCAGGCCGGATCAATTTCACCAAACCTGGCGCCCAGAGTGAATATATGCCGGTAGACTCGATCGATATCCCGTTCCGGCGAGAGGGCAACAACCTGGTGGTGATGACGAAAATCAACGGCGTCAATGTCCCGATGTTTTTCGATACCGGCGCTCAGGGCACCCTGTTCACCGCCCAGGCGCTGAATGCAACCGGTGGAAGAGGTTTCGAGCTGCTCGGATACGGCACCTCATCCGGTGTCGGAGGGTCGCACCAGGTCGAGGTCTACAAGGTCGACACTGTAGAGCTGGGACCGATCAGACAGAGCAAAATGAGAGTGACGGTGGATTCGAGTCTGCCGGTGCCATACGGTCTTCTGGGACAGGATTTTTTCGGACGTCGTCATTTCACCATCGATGACAAGAAAAATGTGATCAGGTTTAGGCGATAAAGAGGGTACATTGGGCTTGATGCGTCTGGATCAATTCCGAATTCGAGATCGATGCTTGCGGCTGGCTGTAGCTGTCCTCATAGCCTGCTGGACATTTTTGCAACCTCCGGCTCTGGCTCTGGAGCAATTATTAAAGGATTACCAGGTCGGTGAGGCTTACTTCAAGCAAGGGAAGTACGGATCGGCAGCCCTGGAGTTTCTCAGAGTTGTCGCCCGGGATCCTCGCAATAGCGATGCCCTGTATTATGCCGCCCTTTCTTTTCAGGAGGCCGGCAACAGGAGCCGGGCCGGCACGCTCTACCGACTTCTTCTAGAGCGTTTTCCAAGCTCCCGGGGTGCCGAATATGCCCGCCGGGCCCTGGCCTCGCCGGGGATGGCAGCAGGAGGCTCCGTAGCCGCCAGCCAGTCTGCGAGCTCCGGCTCCTCGGGCGAGCAGGACAGTATTCCCGACCAGGACTCGGTTCCATTCCGCCGTGGCCCCGACGGGCATCTCTATGTCGACTGTCAGGTCAACGGGCGCTCTCTGCCCATGGTCTTCGATACCGGTGCCGAGGTCTGCACCATGGGAATCAATCAGCTCGCCAGCCTCGGTCTGAGCATACCGGCAGGAGCCAGAAAAGAACGCCTCTCCGGTGTCGGCGGTCAGGTCGGCGCCTATAGCATCCCCACCAGAATAAGCCTGGGCAATATGAGCCGTACGGTGAACGTTCTTTTCATGGAGAAAAGCAATTTCGCCCTTCTCGGCCAGACCTTTTTCAAAGACCTCGAATACCGGGTCGACAACGCTTCCGGTCGGATCAATTTCAGCAAGCCAGGGGCCACGACCGAATATATACCGGATGACACCATCAATATTCCATTTAAGCGAAGCGGCAACAATCTCGTGGTAACTGCGAAGGTCAACGGAGCACCGGTGCCGCTCTTTTTCGATACCGGGGCACAGGGAACGCTTTTCAATAGCCGCGCCATTGGAGCGACGGGAGGTCGGGGATTCCAGCTCATAGGCTATGGCACCGCATCCGGTGTAGGCGGCTCGCATCAAGTCCAGGTCTATCAGGTCGATTCAATCGAGCTCGGTCCAATCAGGCAGTCCGGCATGAGAGTCACCGTAGACAACGCTCTGCCGGTGCCATTCGGTCTCCTCGGGCAGGATTTCTTCGGTCACCGGCAATTCATTATCGACGAGAAGAGCAATATGATCAGATTCATGCGCTGACATGACAATCGATCTAGAATCAGGTGAGGAGGTGCAACCTTTTGCGAAGTCAACTCAAAAAACTAGCTCCGGGTCTGTTCGCCATGGTCTCCCTGTTCCCCTGTTTTCCGGCGGCAGCCCAGGATTATGCCTCCGGCGTGAGCCTTTTTCGGAAGCAGAACTATCAGAAGGCGGCTCTCGAATTCGTCCGGGTGATGCGCAAAGATCCCAACAACAGCAATGCCATGTACTATGCTGCAGCCTCCTACCAGCGCCTGGGGAACACCGGTCAGGCGGAGCGCTACTACAAAGAGCTCATCCAGAAATTCCCCAGCTCTGCTGGCGCGGCCTACGCCCGCAAAGCTCTGGCTTCCATGCATGGAGGCGGAGCTCAATCTTCCGGCGGCGGGGGCAGCCAGCAGGTCCAGCAAGCCCTGCAACAATTGCAGCAGTATGGGCAGACCCGCTCGGCACAACCCAGCAGCAGGCATAGAATGGCTCCGGGAGACTACATTCCCGACCATGAAAAAGTCTATTTCGAGCTCGACGAGAAAAAGCATCCCCGGGTCAAATGCCTGGTGAACGGACGTCCGGTCAGTATGCTCTTCGACACCGGCGCCGAGATGTGCGCCGTCGACCAGGATACGGCCCGCTCGGTCGGTCTCAATATTCCAAAAGACGCGCCCACCACCCAGATAACCGGCTCGGTGGGAGTCGAGAACGCCAGGGTGGTCAATACCCAGATCGAGCTCGGCAAGATCAAGAGAACGGTACCGCTAATGGTGCTTGAAAAGTCGAAGCACCAGGTGCTGGGGATGTCCTTCTACGGCGACCTTCAGTACCGGATCGACAATTCTCTGCACGCCATCAGCTTCGCCAAAGACGCCTCCAGCATGGGCGACTACAATACCGAAGACATTCCGTTCACCAAGCGCGGCAAGGATATTATCGTCGAGGTGAAAGTGAACGGCAAAGCCTTCCCGATGTGCTTCGACACCGGAGCCCAGGGTACTATTTTTCCCGGCGCCGCACTTGCCGGCGGAGGCAGCGGCTGGGAGCTGGTCGGTCAGAACACCGCCTCCGGGATCGGCGGGCAGGGTGGTGTCAAGGGCGTGTACAGGGTCAATACCCTGGAGCTCGGCAGGATCAGGAAGAACAATATGGAGGTGGTGGTGGATCCCAATTTCACGCACCCCTATGGTCTTCTCGGTCAGGACTTCTACGGGGACAAGACCTATACGATAGACCAGACAAACAATCGCATTCGAATGCGCAGGTAGTATCGCCGATGATTTTGCTGGCGGTAGACGAAGCTAAAGCACCGACAGATTAGCCAACAAAGAAAGGAAGAAATCGTTCGACCAGATCTCCAAGGAGCCCTGGTCCCTTATAAACGGGCGAACGTCTCTCCTTGCCGACTCGACATCGAGACCACCGAAGCGGGCTTCGAGCAGCTTCAAAAGGTCGTCTCGAGTCATCGATCTTTCTTCGGTCCAGCCCCCGGTCTGTCGAAGTCTCTGCTCCAGATGCGCCAGGCGGACCGGAGTCGCCCTGCCGACATACCAGACAAAATCATAGAAATCTCTACCTTTGACTCTCCCGCTTTTCCAGGATCCCTGGAGAACAGCATGGATCTTTCCGGCAAATAGATCAGGCAATCTATAGGATCTCACCGAAAAAGCTATCGGTTGAAGAAGCGTCTTCGCTTCCGTCTCGAATCCAGATGGCGGCTCCGTATCGACCTCGATCTTGATTTTGAGCAAGTCCTTGCGACCGATTCGATCTGAAATCTCGTCAGGCACCGCAATCCTGATCAGGTGCTCTTTCGTACCGGCCTTGATAAAGGCAGACTCGATTGCAGTGTCGACTGCTCCTTTGCTCTGGACCACCTCCACATTGAGATCCATACTATTGAGCTCGACTTCGATAGCACGAAGGTATGAGCTCAGTTCGAAATCAGGATCAGGTGACAAAAGCGAGAAATCTATGTCCTCAGAGAAACGATCCATCCCATAGAGAATCCGCAGTGCCGTGCCTCCATAGAATGCCGCATGCTCAAAGAACTTCGACCGCCACAGGCCGAGCAGAGCAATCTCCTGAATAATCTCCTTCAGTGCATTTTCATAGTCCAGACGCGAAACGCACCTGTACTTATCGAGCATGGACTCGATTGCCGAATTCAAAGGACCTCCATTATTCTGACTATATTCTTGCTCTTGTAATGGCTATTCAACTTGAGTAGCTTTCTAACCTCGAATCGGTAAAGGTCTTCCTCGTTGATGCGTAGATCAAGAAGAATAAAGTCTCTAGCAGCACCTTTTCCATTCAAGGTTGGTACATCGTTCAAGACGACATAATCGCAAAGCGCCTTCTCCGGAGAGGCTATGAGTACCGGGTGGAGAGGGTCTATCCATACCTGCTCGATGCCGTGCGGGTATTTGCCAGCACTGAGATATCGATAAGTGAACCGGCCGACCGGCGTGCTGAAATCCTTATCTCTCTTCGGCGTGACACTGGTGACTATCTCAACACTCTCTGGAATCAGGCCATGAAAGGCCAGGGCATACTCGAGTGAGATGCACGAAGGTCCGTAGATGAGATTTGCCAGACTCTCCTTGCAGACAGGAAACTGCCTGACGTCCGGACCAAAAACATACAAACCCTTTTTGACTCGTAGAATCGTGCCCGACTTCAAGAGATGGTTTATCTTCTGATCGACAGCTTGATAGGGCGACAATACAGAAGCGAGCAAGGGATGGTCGAATTCCTCCCTGGCAATCGCTTTGCGTAATTGAAGAAGATTCAGCTTTGCCAATTCAATCCATCCAACCAGTATCTTAGACATATTCTAAGTTACTGGCCAGTTTTTAGCAATATTTCTCCAATATCTTTTAAATCAGCTTACCTTCGGTCGGATCGGCAGAGGAGAGATCGGCCCCGGGCCGAGGAGGCAGATCTACCCATTTGCCGTCGACCAGACGGCGATCGATCGATTTCCAATCACCAGCCTCGAGAAGTTCGAATCGCGCCTTGTACTCGGCATACTCAGGATCACCGGGTTTCAAAACGAAACCTCCATGGCCGATAGTTTCGTCGTCACCGGTAACGACCAGGACCTCGATCTCGCCATTATCCAGAAGGGTAGCTGTTTCTGTTTGCATATCAACTTCTCCAGCCATACTCTTTCTCCATGAAGTCGCTCGATGTGTTTTTGAACAGGTCACGAATGTGTTGGGCGAAATTCGAAGCCGGATCGAATCCTTTCACCTGGGCATAAGTCTCGGCAAACACCTCATCACGCACCTTCGCCATATCGATATCCGGATTACCATTCTTGTTCAGCCAGATTTTCCCATCCGGTGTTTTCTTCCAGTAGTTTTGATTGTTGAATAACTGCTCGATAGTGCTGCCCCGTCCCTGGACGGCGGCCCGCCAATCTCTGGCGAAGGCATCGACAAAGAGCCTTGAATCCGAGATAGCTCCATCGGTATCGAGCATTACATTCATCGCATGACCGAGCTCGTGACAGACAGTGCCCGGCAGCTCTTCATTCCTTATCCAAGACCCGCCCTGCTTCACGAATTCCGAGATATTGATCTCGGGACCGTTCTCGCCATGACGCCTGAACGTACCGAGAGTGCGTTCATATCTCGGCCCGCTCTTGGTCGAGATCGAGTTCCAGCCTTCGGGCCAGAGCCTGTCGGCAATCGCCTGCTCTGCTGGCGACATTCTGGCTCGCGCCATGCCGGCTGCTTCCGAGACACGGATCTGGAAATCCGGAGCCATCTCGGGGAGATTGCTCCATCGCCTGATCTCACCGGGGATACCACTATTGTCGATGATATCGCTGGT
This sequence comes from Cyanobacteria bacterium HKST-UBA02, assembly GCA_020431945.1. The sequence goes on from JAGQHH010000067.1 coordinate 21,608, forward strand.
GCTGACTTCCGGGTCCAGGCAGCCGGCTTTCGCCTCCTTTTCGGATCTGGCGAGCCTGGAACGTGCCTTTTTCATACCGGGAAGACGCTCTGCCACTTTATCGATCGCTTCCGTGACAGCCTTGAGAGCCTTCGGAGATTTCGCCCCGATAGCAGCACCGGCCTCGGAAGCAACGGTATCGAGAATTTCGGTGAACGTCCCTGCCTTGCTGATTATCTTGGCGCTGCCTGCACCGATGGCGGCGTCGGCCAGCAGCTCGGTTGCCAGCTTCGACTTGATGCGCTCCTGCTCGCGAGGCGGAAGATCTCTCCACTCCTGATCGAGGTGCTGACCGATAGCCACGATGTCTCGAAACGGCTTTGCATAATCGCCGGTGTAACCGATATTGAAAAGATACTGGTCGGCAGCATGGAACAAGCGAACACCGCCAACGATAGTTTTTCCCAGGGATTCGCCGAATTCAGCACCGGCCTTGCCGGCGGCCTCCTTATCGCCTTTGATTACCGCTGCTGCAAAATCGGTCACCTTGGCTAGATTGACCACTACCTCTCCGACGCCCTGTACGGTGCCGATAGCGCTCCCCCAGAAACGCTCTTTCTGCTCCCAGAGATAGTGATCTGTACCGGCTTTAAGACTCTTTCCGAGGATCTCCATCTGTTGATCGAGGGGCAACCGGGCGAGCCGTTTCCCAGCTTCCAGCCAGGGCGGAGCCTGGTCCTCCGTGCTTATGGAATTCTCTACTGCGTTTATCTTGAGCAGGACGGAGCCATCATCATGCCTCTCAACCTCATTTTGCGGCTCCTCCGGGACCATGCCCTTTTTCTTCATCCAGGCAAGAGTCGTGTCCGCGAGCCGCTTCTCGAGTTCTTCATTGGTCCTGGAAGGCTCGATTGAATTGAGTCCCTCCGCATAGGAATGGCTCACATTATCAGGAACCAGAGGAACCATTCCGGCCCCGGTGTGAACCACTCCCTTCTCCTGGTCCACCAGACCCAGAACGTCTCGCTTATCGGAGTCGCCGGTGCTTCTCTCTTTAGGCAAGATTATCTCTGTTATCGACTGATCGACCTGGTGATATCCCTGGCTCTTCTCGTGGATTCTTTGATTCCCTTCGCCCTCGGCTCCACCAGAAATCACGCCGTCCCGGGCAGCAGGCTTGCCGGCATCAAGTTTTTCCTCTTTCTTTTCGGGCTTTTCCCGGGGCTTGTCGGACATATTCTAATGTGCCCCCTTCTGACCGTAACTCTTCTCTTCGCGGAGATACCTGATCTTCTTGCGGACATAGCCGCTGTAGATGCTAGTCAATTTCAAACCCAGTGAACCATCCAGGATACCACCCCGGAGAATATACCTGGACCAGAAGGTCCAGACGGGATGCACCAGTTCGTTGAGGTGGCTGCAGTGCCATCCAAACTTGCTGTTCCGGGCGAACTCCCGGGCCGAGAGCCGGGCATACTTCTCCATGGCTCTGGCGAAACCGTCGACATCGCTGTACGCATAATGGAGCATGGGGCTCTTCAACGTACGCACCGGACCGTCCATCTTGATCGCCTCATGCACCAGACGGTCGTTGAAGCTGCCCGATCCCTTTTTTAAAAGGCGAAGCTGCGCGTCGGGATAGAAGCCCCCGTGCCGCACCGGGCTGTCACCGATATAAAGAACCCGGGGTATCTTATAGCCATCGCATTCGGAAGCCTTGCCCGAGTCGAGAAGAGCCCTGATCTCGGACACCAGCTCCTTGGTCACGATCTCGTCCGCATCCAGGCTCAGGAGCCAGTCTCCCCGGGCCAACCCGAGAGCGAAGTTCTTCTGAGCAGCATAGCCCAGCCACTCTTGATGGTGGCACTGCGCCCCGAATGATTCCGCGATCTCTACAGTCCTGTCACTGGAGCCCGAATCCACAAGCACGATCTCATCGGCGAGCTCGCGCACGGCCTCGAGGACCCTGCCAATGGTCCTCTCTTCATCCTGGGCGACTATAACTACCGATAGAGACATTAGCGTCGAAATCGTATGACCTGGTTGACATTGTCCACAGCGTAACGCCAATCCGCGAAGAACTCCTGACCCAGAAGCGGATGAGGCATCTGGGCATTTTCCACCACGCTCACCATATGGTTTCTCTTTTCTATCGGTCCCATTTTCACAGACCTTACCGGGAATACCCAGGCCGGAGACGGGCCAGCAACTCCCTGCACGACGGTCTGCTGAGCATCCTCGGGAATGGCAAGACGCAACTGCGATGCGTGCTCTCGAGTCAGGGCGATAGCAAAAGCTCCTGTATCGAAATACATATCGATATCCCGATCATTCACCTTTACCTTTACGACCATCTCCTTTCCCTCTCTCCGGAAAGGCACATCATATGCCGATTTTTGCAAACCGGCATAGGCCGATCGACCGGCCGACTCATTTACGTCATTCCGAACAAAATGAATGGACTTCGAATGCGCATCGATTGTGTAATGGAAATCCTTGAAGAAACTTTCGCCCAACAGCGGCTCGCCGTCCATATGAGGCTGGACCGATATCTCGAAGTTACGCCGTTCAATCTGGCCAACCTTAAGCGTGACGGGAAAATTGTAGGTCGTTTGAGTCCCTCCAGCTCCTACACCATGGGAAGCGCCAACCCTGGCGTCAGACGGAATTCTGACTCCAAGTTGGTCCATGTGGTTCTTGCCAAAAGCGCACATCTCCGCTCCGGTATCGAAGAGCATCTTTATCGAGCGACCATTTACCGAGGCAGTGACGATTTGATGGTTTGCCATGGGCTCGTAGTAAACCCGGCACTCCGATGGCAGGGAATTGACATCGTGTGGATTCGAATGAGTGTTGACTATCCCCACCTGCTGGCTCGATGTTGCTCTGGGCGCCCGGGTAGTGTGACTCGAAGACGGTCCTGGCGAATTTCCCGGCGACCTGGTAGCCGCGTCCACCACCGATTGAAGATAAGCAGGATCGATCTTGCCCAGAGCCTTCGCGGCAAGCTGAGCCGACTCGGAGCTCGGGCTGAGCTGAATCGCGAAGCCGTACAATTTCTTGGCGGAAGCCTTGTCACCGCCCTGGTCATAACAGGCGCCCAGGAAATAATAGAGCCCGGACTCTTTGGGGCTGCGCTTTAAAGCACGGTTGAAAGCCTTGATCGCCTGACCGTATTTCTGTTGCTTGAAGAGCTTCACCCCGAGCTCGGTATCCGGATCGGCAGACCACGCAGGCAGGCAAGCGAACAGAAACAGGATCACTGAAGATACGAGGATGCCGCTCTTTCTATACATAGAACAAACCTCCTCTAATTAGTATGCCTCAGGCTCCCACCTCCGAAGCAATAATGTTCTTCTGGATCTCCGATGTCCCTTCACAGATCTCCATTACTTTGGCGTCTCTATAGAGCTTTTCCACCGGCTCCTCGGCACTGATGCCAAGGGATCCGAAGATTTGCACGGCTTCGCTGCTGTGGACCCGGGCCGTCCTGGCAGCATAGTACTTGCACATGGCAGCGTGGCGGGCGAATTCCTCCGGCGCCTCATCCTTGCTCCAGGCGGCTCTCAGAGTGAGAAGCCTGGCAGCCGAGGACTCCGCCGACAGATCCGCGAGCTTCCATTGAATTGCTTGCAGGCGCCCGATGGCAGACCCGAATTGCTGCCGGCTGTTGGCCCGGCCGACGCTCAGCTTGACCGCAGCTTCGAGCAGTCCCACCGCCGAGGCGGCCACCAGGGTCTTGGTGATGTTGTGAGCGAAATCGATCATGGAGGCGGTACTCTCGTCGAGGTCCACAGCGCTCTCCAGATCCCCGGGCTTTTGATAGCCGAGGATACTTGCTTCGCCCAGCTTCAGCGAAGCAAACTCGATGTCGCAGGTGCGGGCGCTGCGCAGACCGAGCTTGTCACGATGGATACCGTGCTTGATCGCTCCGGCCTTCTCGGCCAGATCCACCAGGCAAAGAACCAGCTTGTCATTGAACTTTCCGGAGACCACCGCTAGCTGGGCGAGATCGCCATTGACCACCCAGGTCTTACGACCGCTCAGAATCACGGAGTCTCCGTCGATGCCGACTGCTGCCGTCTGGGCCCGGAAATCGGAGCCGGCGTTCTCCTCAGCGATCGCCACTGCGCCAACCACCTCGCCTCGAGCCAGGAGGGGGAGATAACGAGACTTCTGGGTTTCGGTGCCGAATTTGTCGATCAGCTCCAGGGCCGCCGTGTGAGCCGCGAATGTAAGAGCCAGTCCGGGATCGACTTCGCCGAGAGCTTCCGAGAAGAGGGCCAGGTCGACGAACTTGCCGCCTTTTCCGCCGTACTCCGTCGAGCAACCGATGCCAAGGTAGCCTTTGCTGCCCAGGGTACCGAGGAGCTCTTTAAGAGCTGACAGTCCGCCGGGGCTTCCCGCCTGCTTCTCCAGCTCCGGCGCCGCCGGCTGGACGAACTCAGCCACGAAGGCTCGATAGTTTTCAAGTAAAGACTCTTGCTCTGCGTTCAAAAACGTGTTCACGACCGCCTCCAGGCTTGCGGAGAAAGAGTACATTTTATCAATATTGAAAGCGGCGACAGGTTGAAAAGCCGGTGTTTTTGCTAAGCTTTTTGTTTATTCGGGAGCATCCCATGTCCTTAATGCTAAAGCTAGTGCGCAAATTAAAAGGCGCTTTCACCGAAAAACCCGAAGTCGTTGCCGATGATTTCGAGTTCGAGCACTTTCTCGTATACCACGGATTGATCGGCACCAGTCCTCCGGATTCCCGGAATTTCAAGGACGTGCGAGCCGACATCAAGCTGGCGGCCTCGAGCCATTCTCCGTCTCAGATGGCGATTGCCCTGAAAGTACCGCCTCTCTACTGGGAGGACAAGCTAAAGTCGGTTTTTCTCGAGCTCGAGGGCGAGCTGGGGAAAGATGGACTCATCGAGCTTCTCGCCCCATCTTCGGAAGCCGGGAAGAGCGAATCCGAATCAACACCACTGTTCAACGCGGACTGGCGTGTCCGGGCCAACGCCGCCATAATTCTTGCCGGCTTCAATTGCGCCGGAGCCATCGATGAATTGACGGCCTCGCTCGCCGATACCGCCAGCAATACCATGCTCTCCTTCCCCCATCAAGCATTCGCCCTGGGAAAGCTTGCCGCCGAAAGCGAGCAATGCCGGCAGAAAGCCCGCGAAGCTCTGGAGAGATACCTATTCGATGACAATTCCTGGATAAGAGTCGACGCCGCCGGCGCTCTCGCTCAAATCAATCCGGAAGAGCCCGGGGACATTCTGCTGGATGCGGTTCTCTCACCTCATATCCTCGCTGACTACACGGCGGTGGCCGTGGCCAGGAAAGTCAACTCGAGCAGGCTGCTCGAAGGGGGAGAAAAGGAGCAGGCTGCCGCCTGTGCCATCATATCCGGAGTCATTCATGCAGCCTCCGCGACTTTCCCGAACGAGATCGTTTTCGAGACCGGCGTCGGAGAATGCCTGCCTTCTCTCATACGGCTCCTGAAAGAGAGGCAGGACTCGATTAGAATCCGGGCCGCCCTTGCTCTGAAAGATTGGATCGAAACTGGAGACAATCGTGAGTATCTCGATCACGATCCTGCCGAGGAGCTTATCTACCTGGCAAAGCTGGCAGAAACCGACGAGATTTCCGGTGTCATCGAAAAAGAGCTCGCCTTAGTCGGGGAAGTCGACGGGTACCTGAGCCAGAACATGATCCGCAGCGCCATCGTTCTTGCGGGCAGGCTCAAAGACACTGCTTCGGCATCCCGGCTGACCGCCATGCTGGAGCCGGACCACAACCTCCTGGGAGAAGCCCTGGATGCTCTCGCCCAGATCGAGCATCCGGAAGCGTCCGACCGGCTTCTGAAGCTGGCTGCGCACCTCGCCGACCCGGAAGAGCGGGCATCTAGAGAGCCGAGCAAGCATCCTGTTCAAGACGAGAACGGAGCCAAAAGCAAGCTTTACTGGCAGACCTTGCGAACCATGGGAATGGCTCCCACAAGAGAAGTCCAGAAGTTTCTTCTGACCGCCTCCCGGGACTATTCAGCCGATAAAAGACAGGAAGCTCTCCGGTCCCTGGTCAAAGTCAGCGAGGCTCTGGACAGCCGCCATGGCAAGACCCCCGATGACCGGATTCTGGACAGGATTGATGACAGCCTCAGCGACAAAGCCCCGGAGATCAGGATCGAAGCCCTGAAAGGGCTTGCCAGCCTGGGCAGCCTGAGAGATCCCGATAAAATCTTGAAACTTACCGAAGCGAAAGAGGTTTCGGTGTCCAGACAGGCTCTCGAAACATTATCAGAACTTGCAAAAAAAGGTCACAAGAAACGCGTGGTCCAGGCCGTGGAGCAAAGACTGGCGGGCAGACTCGATGCTTATCAGAAAGAGAGATTAAACGGACTGATTGCCAAGATCTCTATGATAATCTAGGAATGTTGGATTACACCCGTCTAATCCCAGGAGATATGTCGAAAGAGAAGGACAGCGAGAGCCCTTCGTCAGGCGCCGAAAGCGCCGCGTCCGATACTGCGAAAGAAACCGAAGATTCTATAGAAGAATACAAAGACAGTCCCGAAAATACTGAAAACGCCGAAGATAAGAAAGACACCGAAAGTGACACCACCGGTAATGTCGAGGCCAGAAGTCACGCAAACAGGCTTCTGGATACAATCCTCGATGAGCCCGCAGCTCCGACTTCGCGCCATTTCCGCCACCACATGGCTTACGATCTCCTTCTCGCCCTGGGGCTCCTTGTTGCAGTGGGCGGCTTCACCACCGGGATGATGAAGATTTACATCACTCACATGGCCAAACAGAGCATCACCCAGGGCAATTACAAAGCCGCAATCAACATCCTCAAACGCAATCCGGTACCGGAATTCTTCTCCGGCTCGGGAACCGCAGATGACGCACCGCAGGAGCTCCTCAACCGGGCGCTCTACCTGGACGCCATGGACAAACTTGACAACGACAAGAACGATCAGTCGGCACTCAAACAACTGGAGCAGATCACTCCGGGCTCCCAGTATTTCAACGTCGCCCAGGAGATTCTCAAGGCGCGCACGCCGGCTTCCAGCCTCCAGCTCGAAGGCGGCGCCTCCCAGTACACCAGGCAACAGGAAAGCGTCCAGACACCGGCGAATGAAAAGCTGTTCAAAGAATCGAACGGCGAATCTGGTGCTGAATCTTCTGCTGACTCGGCCGAGCAATAGAAGCCGGGCAACAACTGATTCTTCCGACAAATGATAAGTTGCGATTCATGAACGCATGTGCGTTTATCATGCAGACTTTGCCTCGAAGCGATAAACTCACTGTTTCTCAAGAACAAGATATATACAACGGAATCATCTATAACCGGAGAATCAATATGCTCAAAAGAAGTCTCTGCATCAATGCGGTCCTGGCATCGACCCTTGTCGCGTCCATGCTTGCCGGTTGCGGAACCGGCTCGGGAGGGAGCGAAAGTCCCGTGGTGACGCCGCAGGGAACCATGGAGCTCGACAGACTGAAAGTGGGCATACCCGAGCAGACTCTCGAGAAGGCAGTGATCACCTTCGAGCTCGACGAGAACCCGCTTTCCCGTGTCGGCGGTAAGAGCCAGTACCTGAGCCGCACCAGAGACAAGAAAAACGGCAAGTATCTTCTCCAGTGCAACAAGGGAAACTGTTTCCAGATTCAAGGACTCTATACTGAAAAACCCATCACAAAAGAAGAAGCGATGGAAGTCATCAAGACACTGCTTCCTGAAGGGGCGCCGGAGCAATCCAAGGTAGAAGAAACCAAGGAAGAAGACAGCGGCAACAAGATCGAGCGCTATTTCTTCGGCGAAGACTATATGGCCGACATGGTCTTCCAGGGAGCCGATGGCACCGAAGTGCAGCTCGTAACCGTTTATGACCTGCCGAAATTCAGGGCCTATGTAAGCCCTGACAAGTCTGCCGTCTCCGAAGAAAGCGGAGAAGCAGCCAAAGAAGAGCCCAAGAAAGAGGCGGCGGGCGAATAACCCGAAACACAAAGCAGACAACGAAGTTCGAGCAGCCGGTCTGAAATCAGGCCGGCTGTCGTTCTTAACCACCAGTAATCCGGTTTCCAGGAGAACCTGATATGCTCTCACCTGTTTAGAATCAGGAAGTAAGCGTGCTATTCACTTCGGTATCATTCTTATTCGTGTTTCTGCCCATCGTGATGGGGATCTATTTCATCCTCAAAGGAACCCTGGCCAGAAACCTCCTGCTTCTTGCCAGCAGCCTGCTTTTCTATGCATGGGGCGAGCAGCAATTTGCGATTATGCTCTCTTGCGTAATCGTTAACTATGTATCGGCGCTCCTCATCGACAGAACAGAAGACAGAGGGCACGCCCGCCTCCTGCTTGCCGCCTGCGTTGCCATCAATCTCGGCGCCCTGGCCTGGTACAAGTATGCCGGATTCGCCGTTACCAGCCTGGATGTGCTTCTCGCAAAGTTTTCCCTGAAGGCGCTGGCTGTCCCGGAAGTGATCCTGCCTCTGGGAATATCGTTTTATATATTCCACTCAATTTCTTATGTAGTGGATGTTTATAGAAAGGTGGCAACAGCCCAGAAAGATCCGGTCAAGCTCGGGCTCTACATTAGCTTTTTCCCTCAACTGATTGCCGGTCCCATCGTGCGCTATCACGAGATCTCAGACCAGCTCTCCAGGCGTGTCTGCACCGCCGAGAAATTCTCCTGGGGGGTAAGACGCTTCGTGGTCGGGCTCTCGAAAAAGATGCTCATTGCCAATTCCCTGGCAATCCCTACCGATCTGATTTTCGCCATACCTGCCGAGCAGCTCACCTGGCAAACAGCCTGGCTTGGCGCCATCTGCTATACATTCCAGATCTATTTCGACTTCTCCGGATACTCCGATATGGCAATCGGCCTGGCAGCCATCTTCGGCTTTCGCTTTCCGGAGAATTTCAACTATCCCTATATAGCCAGATCGATAAGAGAATTCTGGCAGCGCTGGCACATGTCGCTATCCAACTGGTTTCGCGACTATCTCTATATACCCCTGGGCGGCAATCGTCACGGCACGGCTAGAACCTGCCTCAATCTCGCCACGGTCTTTTTTCTCTGCGGACTCTGGCACGGTGCCAGCTTCAACTTCATAATCTGGGGTCTCTACCATGGTGCTTTTCTGGGTCTAGAGCGGGTTCTATCGCCCAAGATCAAGTTCGAGATCCCGCGACCGATCAAGCATTGCTATGCACTACTGGTGGTGCTGATCGGCTGGGTGTTTTTCAGAGCCGAGACCCTACCGCAGGCCCTGGCCTTTCTCAAAGCGATGTTCGGCAAGGCTCCCGGCGACGGTGTCTACTACAACTACGCGCTCTATCTCGATGCACAGCTGGCATTTTTCCTGGTGGTGGCTATCATCGCCTCTATGCCGGTTCGCAAGCTGGCCATTTCGATTCTCCAGGACATTCCCCAGGCGACTGTCAGGATTGCCGCCAGGGGAGCATACGTTGCAGCCCTGTTCACCCTGTCGTTATCCGAAATCGCGGCCGGCACTTACAACCCCTTTATCTACTTCCGGTTCTAATCATGTCTACTCTAAGTCACTATTTGATGATTGCAGTAACATCGATTACCCTGACCATATTTTGCGGTCTCAGTCTTCTTCCGCATGAAGTGAGGATGATGGATAGTGAACTTCGCCTGTCCAGTCCAATGCCCAAACTTCCATCCAGTCTCGACCAGTTCAGCCAATTCACCAAAGAATTCGATGCCTATCTCAACGACAATGTCCCCATGCGCTCGCAACTCGTGTCCCTTCGAAATCTCGCCAGGCTGAAGTTTTTCAACGAGACCCAATCGACCTTTGTAATCGCCGGACAAGATGGCTGGCTTTACCTCGGTGGGACCAGCATCAACTATTTTCGAAACTCGTACCCGTACACGGACGAGTCTCTGTCCACCTGGGTCGCCATGCTCGAGAAGAGAAAGACCTGGTTGAAAGACCGCGGTATAGACTATTTGCTGGTAATCGCGCCCAATAAGTCTACGGCCTATCCCGAGTTCTATCCAAAGAAATACAACAAGGTCAGACCTGATTCTCGCTGCGACCAGCTCCTGGAAAAGGTCGGAGGAAGCGATTACATCCTCGATCTTCGACCGGCAATTGCCAGAGAACGCGAAAAATCAAAGGACCTGCTCTATTTCAAGACCGATACGCACTGGAATGATCTGGGCGCCCTTGCCGGCGCCAGGGAAATAGTAGACAGGCTGAAGAAACGAAGCGACCTATTCGAAAAAGCCACCATACCCGAAGTCCAATTTCAAACGGAGGAGTACTCCGGCGATCTGGCACGCATGCTCGATCTCGAAGGCATCTTGAGTGAATCGACCAGAGCGGTAAAAGTAGTCAATCCAAAAGCGAGAACGATCAGGGACGAAACATCCACAAGCAATACGACCAGCGCCGGCGGTAAGCGGATCCTGGTCTCTAGAACCGGGGACGAGAGCCTTCCAAAAGCGCTCTTTCTGAGAGACTCGTTCACGACAGCTATCCAGCCCTATCTATCCGAATGCTTTTCGGAGTCCGTCTATTTCTGGCAGCACGACCTGTCCTCGAAGCTGATCGACGCACACAAGCCGGACATAGTCGTGGAGATTCTGTGCGAAAGGCTTCTGATGGATAAGGAACCTGAGAACGAGCTTTAGTTCCGGCTCTATTCGACCACGAACTCTTTATAAGCTTCAGCGGTAAGAGCTGCTCCCAGCTCACCCTGATCGTCCATTTTCACTTTGATCATCCAACCTTTGCCGTAGCAATCTAGATTTACCAGCTCGGGCTCGGACATGAGCTGCTCGTTGACTTCGAGAATCTCGCCAGATAACGGCATATAGAGGTCGGAGACCGACTTGACCGACTCGATCACTCCGAATTTCTGCTCGATCTTGAGCTTGTCACCGACATTGGGGAGCTCGACATAGGTGACGTCGCCCAGTTGATCGGCTGCAAATGCGGTGATGCCGATAATCGCTACGTCGGCTTCTACCTTTATATACTCGTGGGTTTTTACATATTTGAGCTCTTGTGGATAAGCAAGCATAGTATCTCCCATTCTTTAAAACCCCCGGCGCAGTCAGGACCTGCGGCGCTCATGATATGTGTCGCTTGTGATTCTATCAATCCGGCCGGCGTTGCGATCAATCTTCTTCACACAACCTTCTCTTGACATCCCTCTAATTGCGTCGATGCCCAGGTAGTGCCTTACACGCCCGAGCCGATACTAGAAAGAAAGGCAACATTATGTTTTCAAACAAGCACTTCCGAGGCAGACTTCTCGACATGCTTGCCCTGGGCAGCGTCTTCTACACCACTGTTCTTCTCGTTCAAGCTCTCTTATAGAATGGCCGCTTGACCACCGCTGCCGGCACCCGGCTGTCGCGGATCTCGATGGCGAGCTCGGTCCCCAGAGCGGCGACAGATGCATCCACAAGAGCGAAAGCGATGGGATAGCCGACAAAGATTCCCTGAGAGCCGCTTGTTACCTCGCCGACTCTCTTGTCCCCGGCAAAGACCGCATAGCCCTGACGGGGAAGGGCACGTCCCTCAGCCTTCAGACAGACGACCTTGCGTTTCAAATCGCCATCCTTCTGGGCCTTGAGAACACTTTTACCGATAAAATCAGGGCCCTCGGTCTTGACGCTCCAGCCGAGACCGGCTTCCACCGGGCTTATCTCGTCGGTGAGCTCGTGGCCGTAGAGAGGCAGACCTGCCTCCAGGCGGAGGGTGTCCCGGGCACCGAGACCGCAGGGCGCTATGTTATAACCGGCCCCCCTTTCCATGAGGATCTTCCAGAGCTGTTCGCAATTCTGCGCCGGTACCATGATCTCGAAGCCGTCTTCACCGGTATATCCGGTTCTGGCGATGGTCACCTTGATGCCATCCACAGTGCCCTGGGCGAGGGTGAATGACTTCATTGCTTTGACAAATTCACCGAAGATATCGACGGCCAGAGCTTCCGCTTTCGGTCCCTGCAAGGCCAGCAGCCCGGTGGTGTCGGAAATATCGGTCATCTCCACCGCGAACTTCGAGCTGTGCTCCTTGAGCCAGGCCCAGTCCTTAGCGATGTTCGAAGCGTTGACGATGAGCAGATAATCGTTTTCTCGCCGGTAGACGATGAGATCATCGACGGTACCACCATCTTCTCTGACCATCTGAGTATAAAGTGCCTTTTTGGGCTGATCGAGACGGTCCAGATCGTTGGGGATCATATGTTGAACGAATTCATGCGCCGCCGCCCCCGACACCACGAACTCACCCATATGGGACACATCGAAGAGTCCCACAGCCTGCCTGGTAGCCATATGCTCGGCGACGATGGACTTGTACTGAACGGGCATGTTCCAGCCGGCAAAGTCGACCATCCGGCCGGATTGGGAAACGTGCCAGTCATACAGCGGAGTGTGCAGCATCAGCGTATTGGCTTCGGTTGCAGAGTTGAGAACAATCCAGATCGCGGGGCGGTCAAAGTCAGAGACGAGGGACACGCCTTGTTCATTACGTGAACGGCCCCTCCCTGGTCCCTCGACCTACGCCTTCCCCAGTTCCTCCCGGCACTTCTCCAGCAGCGCCTTCGTCTTGCGAATGCCGGCGTACTCGTCGAGTTCGTGTCCTTCGTATTCGATCCCGACGTACCCGTTGTAACCGGCTTGAAGCACGATCTTCATCATCTTCAGGAAGTCGTGCTCCTGGTTCCATTTGCGGTCGTACGTCATGTACGGATGCTCGTCGTCGAACTCGTACGACTTCGCACTCACGGCATGGGCGAACGGCATCAGCTCTTCGACCCCCTTGTACCGGTCGTACCATTCCCCTTTGTTCCGATCGATGCCGAAGTTGCCGAAGTCCGGCAGCGTGCCGCAGTGCGGATGATCGACCTGTCGCATCACTTCCGACAGCCAGGCCCCATTCGATGACAGCCCGCCATGGTTTTCGACGAGCACGCTCAACTGGTGCTGCTCGGCAAACATCGTCAACTTGTGGAGCCCATCCGCCGCCCGCTGAATCTGCTCTTCGTAGGTGCCGCCGCTCGCGGCGTTGACACGAATCGCATGACATCCCAGGAACGCAGCAGCTTCGACCCACTTCTTGTGGTTGTCGACCGCCTGATTCCGCTTCACGTCGTTTGGGTCGCCCAGGTTCCCCTCGCGGTCGCACATGATCAGCAGGCTCTTCACCCCGTGATCCTCCGCCCGCTTCTTCATCTGGCCCAGATATTCCTGGTCGGTCGCCTTGTCCATGAAGAACTGGTTGACGTACTC
>JAGQHH010000718.1 GCA_020431945.1 Cyanobacteria bacterium HKST-UBA02
TCCGCCGGGACGAGCTGCAGATGGCTCTGGATGACTTCGCCGACCGGCACGGCCTGCCGCACATGGAGATCAAGCTCAGGGAAGGCGAGCATATGGGGGCCAGCAAGGCCAGCTATAGCGCCGGCGAGATCACCCTCAACAAAGAGGACCTGATCAAGAAAGATACCGGCGCCAGCCTCCTTGGCAGTCTCTATCACGAGGCCGTGCACGGAGAGCAGGACAATACGATCCTGAGAGGACTGGCCGACGAGCTCGGAGTGAAAGCAGACTATGACGCCGCGGATATAGACGCCGTGATGGCCGCTTACAAGAGCAAGGTCGGGCGCCAGGCCGATCGAGACTTCGTCAACCGGGTCCTTCACAAACGCTCTACCCTGGACGAGATCGCCCTCTCCGAAGCAGACCGACTTCGCGTGCCGGATCTTATCGAAGCGTATAAGAACAACACCCCGGTGGGCCAGGCCTGGCTGCAGAGCGCCAACGATTTCCGCGTCACCAACGGTGCCCTCAAGGCTCTCCAGTCTGATGATCCAAACGCAGCTATCAAACTCATCGTCAAGATCAACCGCGGCGACGGTACCAGCGCCGCCTACAACAAACACCTTTTCGGCACCGCCGAGCCACCTCAGGAGTTCAAGGACTACTTCCGTAACTTCAAGAGATTCCAGAACGGAGATGACGACGCATGGAGTCCCGAGGTCTCGAGGGAAGCGCGCGACAGGCTCAGAACATTGCTCTCGGATCGTCTCGATGGTCTGAACGAGACCCGGCGCCAGGCTTACGAACGCTATATGCAGCTACACGAAAAGGACGCCCTGCTGGCGGGCGAATGGGCCAGGCTCTCGGCTGTCCAGCGCGGCGCCGGCAACACCGAGCAAGTCGCCGTGGACGGAGTAGCCTGGGGCGACGGCGAGGAAGAGATCGATCAGCTCTTGCGACTACTGAACGCGAAGTAGGATAAGAGCTTCAAAGAAAAAATCAATGTCCAAACCATTTGAAGAACTAGAAGCCACGATGAATCGAGGAATTGAATTCATGACTCTTGGCGATTTTCGCCAGGCGCTTGACTGTTCTTGACTCTGGGCTCATGGTCAGCCCTGTACTTTATGAGACAACGTGGAACATTAGGAGATTGGCCCAAAAGTATAGGCCGACACTTGAGGAGATTTCATCAAGGCGCGATGAGAAAGAATTGGAACTTAGATCCGGAAACATTTCCTTCGAAGTTATGCACGACTACACGACCTTGAACTCTCTATTGGACGAAGAGAAAAGAGACGTAGAACTATTTCTTGAACTGTACGGTAGAGGCGTGGGAGATGATGAGCTATTTTGCCTAATCAGCGATAAGGTGAATTTGCTCCTGGAGAATCAAAGAATAGATATACTCGAGACTTACTTGAACAAGATTGGCGAGCGGTTCTGCAGCTCAGCTGCTGAGCTGGAAGGAGAGGTACATTTCCCGGGGAAATATTCATCAGACAGAGAGATTGAGCATCTTTAAAAAAGGGTCAAGGAGCATGGTCTGGCAACTTTCGAGATTGCCTTGGGTTGCGGTAAGACAGAACAGGCTGACTTTGTAATGGAAAGAGTATTTTCTGTATTGCAGGACCTAGAGACACTAAAAATGTTTCTGTCCATCGCTCAAAAATTCGGTGCGAAGAAGCAGCTATGTCGTCTTTTAGAGATAGTAGGAGAGCTATTTCCAGAAGACTTTGCTTGCTTGTCCAGGAGCTTGTCCTGAACTTGAAGAAAGAAACAATCACCCACATCCTCCGGACTTCGGCGGTGAAGACTCAGGCTCAGATCCTGGCCTTCGTCCTCGTTCTCTGGATCGTTGCCAGCCAGCTTGCGTCTTCGGCAAGCAGTAGCTTTCGGATGCTGGTCAGCTACAAGCCCAGAGTCGATACACGAATCGAGTATTCGAGAAAGGAACAGCCAGAAGGATATTTGAGTGTCGTAAACATTCCTTCTCTCGATCTGGCTCGAGGAGCGAGAAAAGACTTTCAGCCCACTTCCTGGAGCGGTCCGGACAGCGAACTGGGAAGTGCCAGCATTCCACTTCTGAAAAACAACCCGAGAGAGCCTGGTGAATTGTTGACTCGTGAAACAGCCAGGCTGCAGGTGCTTTATCCCAAGCTCAGCGACATCGTGAAAAGTCCTGAACACTTCCTGGTGATTCTTCTGAAGAAGGACAAATCTTTTGTATGTATTGTTCAACCGAACAAAACTCGACCTAAATTGCAGCCAATCAAATTCTATCAGGCTCCGGCGCTTCCCTCATGGACTTCGACCGGAAGTGCCGACAGGTCGCAGACATTGGCTGAAGAGGAATTTGATAACACTCTTGAAAGAGGCAAATTTCTAGCCGGTGAAAATCAATTTGAACAGGCACTAAATGAGTATTTAACTGCATCTTCACTGGTTCGCGGTAACTCCGATGTCGAATTCTTGACGTTTCGGGTGACAAAAGCGCTCTCAAAGCACCCCAGGTGCGTAGCAGGACACTTGGCTCTGGCGAACCTTTCTGCCTATCTAGGAAACTGGGCCGGGACCGAATTGGAATGCAAGCAAGTTCTGGACCTCCGACCTACGGACGAACAGAGAAAGGCTGCCCTGAGCCTTCTTAAGAGGCTGCGCGGGCAGTCCAAACCAAAGCGAATACAGCCGATTCAAGAAGGCATGTCTGCAAGTTGGAACCCCGGAGAGCACCCCGGGTTTCTATTGGCCCGCTGCTGGGTTCATGTCACTTCGACCAGAGGTCTTACAGCAGCAAAGCTAATGGTAAGCAGCGGAGATCCGGCCTATGACGAATCTTCTCTGGAAGCGGTACGGAGGTATCCGTACACAAGACTCCACGGTGGTCTCTTCGATTTTGGCTTTGCTTCGTCGCCCGGGTACAAAAAGGTTTCATGTACAAATTGGGGCAATGTCTCCGGACTGGAGGGCTCACCTCCCAGCGGCTTGATGACGATCATGGAAAATCGTTCCAGATAGTATAGATGGGTCACGGGACTGTGTTAATAAGCCTACTCGTTCGGTCCTATTGGTCCGCCAATAAGAACAGAATGTCGGCTGCTGGAAGCCGAGCCACCAGAACCGCCTTCTCTCTTTCTCATTTCCGAGTTCTTGAGAGCTTGCTCAGTATTTAACTCTTTCAATCTACGCTTCTTCCGCACTTCTGTTTTTCTTTTGCGGGTCATTGTTCAAGCTCCTATAACTTCAATCCTGTATGACTTCAATCCTGGCGCGAGCGTTTGCGCATGACTGCATAGAGCCCGATGGCGAGCAAGAAGCCGAGGACGATACCGACCACGAGACCGACATCGACCCCCAGGATGAGATGCACGCCGGCGCTTCCCTCGTGGGCTTCGACCGGCAGTATGGCCAGGAGCGAGATAACAAAAGAAAGAGCGATATAGTTCATGAGATTTCCTCCGGAACGAGTTGAAGCCAGTAGAACGAATGTGGTGCGAAAGTGAGGACATATGGCCATTCCGATATCCGGTTGAAGCGGCTTTCGCCCATGAGCTCCACCGGTGTGCAGCCTTTGTAAGCGCTCAGATCGAGGTCGACGCTCTGGGCTGTCTTGGCGAGATTGAAGACACAGAGAACTGTCTTGCCTTCAAAAGAGCGCACATAGGCGAGGATCTTCTTGTTAGCAGGCTCCAGAAACTCGATGGCACCGCGGCTGAAAACTTTGGTCTGCCTGCGCACATTGATGATCGATCGTGTCCAGTAGAGAAGGGACGAGATGTCCTGCTCCTGGGCTTCGACATTGACAGCTTGGTAGCCGAAGACCGGATTGTTGATCGGAGCCGAATAGAGCCTCTCGAAAGCAGCCCGCGAGAAGCCGGCATTGCGATCGGAGCTCCACTGCATGGGAGTACGCACGCCGTTCCGGTCATCAAGATAGATGTTCTCGCCCATGCCTATCTCATCGCCATAATAAATAATCGGCGTGCCGGGAAGCGAGAAGAGAATGCCGTTCAGGAGCTTGATCCTGTTCTTGTCGTTATCCAGGAGCGGCGCCAGTCTTCGCCTGATCCCGACATTGATGCGCATCTGCGGATCGGGAGCATAGGCATGATACATGTAAGCCCGCTCCTCCTCGGTCACCATCTCCAGTGTGAGCTCATCGTGATTGCGCAGAAAAACCGCCCACTGGCAATCGGCGGGAATCTCTGGAGTCT
>JAGQHH010000719.1 GCA_020431945.1 Cyanobacteria bacterium HKST-UBA02
CCGAGAAAACCGAAATTCATGTTCCAGATCTGCCAGAAGTTCAGGCGGGGCTTTATTGGACTGGTCATGGGTCTAGTATAGTATCTGAGAATCACGAACCGAAAAGGGAGGCACGACCTTTGAGTTTTGCATCGAAATCTTTTTTACTGGCCGGCGTCATCACTCTGACTGGTTTCAGTCTGCCTGGTTTCTGTCTGCCTGCCCTGGCGGACGGCATGGAGGAGGGCGCTAAGCCCGAGCCTCGACGTACCCTGCTTGCTGCCAAGACGAAGCGGTTCGAGTACAAAGAAGGTTTCGAGCGCCGGCCCAAAGACATAATCAACACCCTCAAAGACAACGAGGTCACCCGTTTCCAGACTCTCCTCGACGGGCTCGATCAGGCTTTCAGCCTCGACAATACTTTGAAGAATGCCGGTCCCTATACGCTCTTCGCCCCCAGCGACGCTGCCTTCAAGAAGATCCCCTATGAGGACGTCCAGAGTCTCTGGGCAAACAAGAAAAAGCTCAAACAGGTGCTTTCCTATCATATAGTCGAAGGCAAACACAGTCTCGACGATCTGCGCAAGACCGGCACCCTGAAGACCATCGAAGGTCATACCCTGACCATCAAATCGCATGGGGGGGACGTCTATGCCGACAAGGCCATGATCACCACCGCCGATGTGCCGGCCAGCAATGGCGTAGTGCATGTCATCGACCTGGTGGTCATGCCCCCTCTGACCAAGTGAGGGCCGGACCATGGCAGTGAATGTCGTATTGACCGGAGTCGGGCATGACCGGGTAGGTATCGTAGCCGAGCTCTCAAAAATCCTTTACGAGCTCGGTTGCAATCTTCTCGATTCGAGCATGACCCTGCTGCGAAGCGAGTTCGCCGTGATCCTCATGGCTTCGATCCCGGAAGGCAAGAGTATCGACGATCTCAAAGAGAGACTTGCTGCCGCCGAAGAACGGCTGGGCATGTCGGTCTTCGTCCGGGAGCTCAGCGACGAGGAGCTCGATGAAGAGGATGAGGAAGCCGAGGCTTTTATCATCTCGGTCTATGGTGCCGACCGACCGGGCATTGTCGCCGGTATCACCGCCGAGCTCGCCCGTCTGGGCGTCAATCTCACCGATGTGGAGACCCGCAAAACGCCGGGAGAGCGGCCGATTTTCATGATGGTGCTGGAGGTCACCCTGCCCGGCGGTCTCAGCGGAGCGGGTCTCAAATCGGAGCTCGAAGCAGTGGCCCGGGAGCTCCAGGTGGATCTGTCGGTGAACAGCGTGGAGGTGGCCGACCTTTAATGGCTGTCCTTCCTGTCCTGGTCTATCCCGACTCCCGATTGAAAAAGGTCTCCGAGCCCGTGGATCTCGAGGACGAGTCCCTGGCCGGGCTGATTGAAGATCTTCTGGAGACCATGAACAGCTCCCCGGGCTGTATAGGAATCGCCGCTCCCCAGTGCGATATCCACAAGCGCTTGATTGTCGTGGATGTTTCCCGGAATCCCAATATGAAGCAGAAGCACGGTCTGATGATCCTGATCAATCCGGAGCTACTCAGCCAGTCAGGCAAAAACACCGCCCGGGAGGGGTGCTTGAGCCTCCCGCACCTGACCGCAAACGTAACAAGAGCAAAACGAATATCCGTAAAGGCTACTAACCGGGAGGGGTCTGAGGTTATTATTGACGCTTCCGGGTTCGAGGCGCGCGCTATCCTGCACGAGATGGACCACCTCGACGGTATTCTCTTTCTCGATCGGGTATCTTCGCTTAAAACGGACGTCTTCAGGCGAAAGCGCTATCTGACCGGGAACGAAGACAGCGACCAAGGAGGGCTGGCCGGGTCATGAACGTTATCTTCATCTCGCCTCATTTCCCACCCAATTTCCAGAATTTCGTAAGGCGCCTGAACGGGGCCGGTGCCACCGTCCTCGGTCTGAGCGACGTCCACTGGGAGAACCTCGGCCAGGACGTCCAGAACAATCTCACCGAATACTACCGGGTCGGCGATATGCACAACTACGACGACGTAGTTCGGGCGGTGGGTTATTTCACTCATCGCTACGGAAAGATCGACCGGATCGATTCTCTCAACGAATACTGGCTCGAGACCGAAGCCAGGGTGCGCACCGATTTCAATATTTTCGGCTATCGTACCGAGGACATCGCCCGGATCAAGCGCAAGTCAGAGATGAAGAGGGTCTTCCAGAGCATCGGTATCAAGTGCGCCCCCGGAGAACTCTTCGAGTCGGAGACCCAGGCTCTGGCATTTGTCGACAAAGTCGGCTGGCCGGTGGTGGCCAAACCTGATATCGGGGTTGGTGCGGCCAAGACCTATAAGCTCGAGAAGAAAGAGGACCTGAAGTTCTTCATGGAAGACAAGCTCGATTGCGACTATTTCATGGAGTCTTTCGTCAGCGAGCCGATCGTCACTTATGACGGACTCACCGACCGGGAAGGCAATATCGTCTTTTCGGCTTCGCACCGATACAGCCAGGGAATTATGGAAGTCGTGAACGCCGACTCGGACGTTTTCTATTACGGCGTAAGGGATATCGAGCCCTCTCTCGAGAAGGTCGGCCGTGATATCGTCGAGGCTTTCAATGTCAAAGAGCGATTTTTTCATTTCGAGTTCTTCATGAGCAAGAAAGGCGAGATTACTGCTCTCGAGGTCAATATGAGACCGCCGGGCGGTCTCACCGTGGACATGTTCAACTATGCCAATGACTTCGACTGCTACCGGGCCTGGGCCGATCTGATCACCCGGGGCGAGACGACTCAGAAAGGCAAGCGGCCTTATTTCGTCATCTATGTAGGCCGCAAAGACGCGCTTCCCTACAAACGATCCCACGATACCGTCCTTGGTGAATTCGACTCACTGATCGTTCATCACAGCCGCCTCAGCGATGTATTCTCGAGAGCGATCGGCAATTATGGCTATATTCTCCGGCATGAAAAGCTCGATCCACTCCTGGCAGCAGCCGGCTCAATTCAAGAAAGAGTTAATCGGGTATGATAATTGAAGCAAAGTTGCTGAGATTATCCGGTAATGAGACTATCCACTGGTTTGATCGTTCTTCTGGCCCTGGCTTTCAGCGCAGGCACCGATTCTCTTGCCCAGACAGCCGGGCTGGATCTGCCCGCCAATGAGCTTCCCGGTCTCTCAGGCGGCTCCCCGCAGCCTCAATCAAGTCCTATCTCTGAACCCGGTCCTGGCTCCGAGCCTGGAACCGAGACCGTTCTGGACGGTCCGCTGAAAGAGCGCCGGGTCAAGATCAAGACCATGATCGAAGATGCCGGACGGGAAGGGGTAGGGACCAGGATCTACTCCCAGGCTTTCGATGCCGTCGAAGCCATGGTCAGGACAGGCGGCTCCGAGGCGCTCCTTTCCCAGCGTCTGGACAGTATCGAGAACAGCCTCAACGAGCAGTTCAAACGTCGTCGCATCCTCAAGTATCAGAAACCGGCGCCCCCCATAGCTGCCTCTTCGCCGCCGCCTTCCCAGCTCGAGCAAGCTGGTCGCGGCAAAGCCGGCAAGGGTGTCAATAAAGACGGGCTCATCGAGGCGATTACCGACAAATGGTTCGGTGGCGATCTTCCGGATTCGATCAAGTCCAAGATTCCAGCCAATGTCGATCCGAGCATGCTCAAGGGTCAGGACCTCGACAAGTTGATGAAAAAGCTCAACAAGTAGACATGAGAGCATCCCTTGCTGGTCTGGCGGTTCTACTATCGATCGCGATAACTTCTGTCCTGGTTTCCGGTCCGGCTTATGCCCAGAGTCAATATGTCTTCAAGCCAGGCTCGAGACAGGCAGTGGAGGTCACTCCCGGCACCCAGGGCGGCTCCTACTCCGGCATGAGCCCGGGCACCACCTACAGGAGAGGCGGGATGCAGCTGCGGCAACCCGGCGCCTATTCCCTTCCCCGGGGCTATCAGAGACAGGCTCCCGGGGCAACCAGCGCCACCGGCTCCAGGAGCACCGGAGAGGCGAAGAAGGGACCGAAGAGCTACAGCTTCAGGGAGAAGATCGAGATCGACGGCATCACGCGCACAGCCAGGATCTATGTTCCTGCCAGCTATACGCCGAGCCGGTCCATGCCTCTGGTGCTCATCTTCCACGGTCTCAACATGAGTGCCGACTCCATGGTGGCGATCACGGGCTTCAACGGTATCGCCAGCCGCAACGGCTTTATAGTCGCCTATTGCGAATCCGCCCGGGGACGCTGGTCGGATGGGATGAACAACGCCAAGGGAGTGGATGACATAGGCTATGTCAAAAAGCTCATCTCCCAGCTTTCGGCGAGGCTGAGCATCGACCGCCGCCGGATCTATTCTCTCGGTCTCAGTAACGGGGGCTATTTCGCCCAGATGGTAGCCTGCCAGATGACCGACCAGATCGCTGCTGTCGCCGTGGTGGGCTCCACAGCCATGGCCCAGGCTCTTGCTACATGTCAGTCGAACAAGCCGGTGCCGGCGATTTTCTTTTTCGGTACCGAAGACCCGCTCATCAACTGGGGAGACGATCGCAGCCGTGCCCTGGGGAAATATAAGGACAAGCTCGGGGTGGCAGGCATATCGCCTGAGTTCTACGCTCTCAGCCGCCTGGGCGGCTGGCTGACGGTGCATGATACTGTCGCCTGGTGGGTGGACCACAACAATTGCACCAAGTCGCCTTATTCCTCATACGAGCCCGACCGCGATCCGACAGACGGCATGCGTGTTAAGAAAGAAGTTTACGGATCAGGCGGCAATCAGGTCCTGGTCTATTTCATCGAAGGTGGCGAGCATAGCTGGCCTGGCGCCCTGGCTCTGCCCGGAGTGAGCCGGCGGATCTGCCAGGATGTGGAGGCCAGCGAGCTTATCTGGAAATTCTTCAGCCAGAATTCTCGCTAGGTGTGTTAATTTATCGATCATGATACGTCTTGATAGGATAAGCAAAGTCTATCCCCACGGCGAGGTCCTCAAAGAGATCACCTGGGAGGTAAAGGCCGGCGAGCGCGCCGGTCTGGTTGGCGCCAACGGTAGTGGCAAGACCACCCAGTTCCGGATTATCCTGGGGGATCTCGAGCCCACCTCCGGGGATGTCTTCCGGGCGAAAGACGCCCGTATCGCCTATCTTACCCAGGAATTCGAGATCAATCCGGACAACACCATCAGGGACGAGCTGCTCACGGCATTCAGCGAAGCACACCAGATCAAGATGTCCCTGGCTCGGGTTCAAGAAGCCCTCAATACGGCTGCCGGCGAGGACCTCGAGAAGCTTCTGAAAAAGCTCGATCGCCTCCAACAGGAATTCGAGGCTGCCGATGGCTATGGGCTGGAGCGTCGGGTCGAGAAGATCCTCCCGGATATCGGGCTCAGCACCGCCGATGGTGACCGTCCGGTTTCCAGTCTCAGCGGTGGCTGGCAGATGCGTCTCGGCTTCGGCAAGGTGATGCTCCGGCAGCCGGATCTCTTGCTCCTCGATGAGCCTACCAACCATATCGATCTGGAGACCATCGAATGGCTGGAGGGCTACTTGCTCAAGCAGACCGTGCCCATGGTCATAGTCTCTCACGACCGCCGTTTTCTCGATCGGCTCTGCACCAAGATTATCGAAGTCGAGCGAGGCGTAGCCACTACCTATCTGGGCAATTACTCTTCTTACGCGGCGGCCAAGGAAGAGATCCGGGCTGCCCAGCAGGCTGCTTACGAGAGACAACAGGAAGAGCTGGCCCGGCAGCAGGCCTTTATCGATCGTTTTCGTGCCAGTGCCACCAGATCGACCCAGGCCAAGAGCCGGGAAAAACAGATCGAGAAAATCGAGAAGATCGAAGCGCCCCTGTCCGAGCTCAAAGGGCTCA
The DNA here is from genome assembly GCA_020431945.1 of Cyanobacteria bacterium HKST-UBA02. The sequence goes on from JAGQHH010000719.1 coordinate 5,823, forward strand.
AGTTTCACTTTCCAGCCTGCGCCAGAAGCGGTAAGGAAGTCGCCATAGTAGATTCTTTGATGCATGCCTATGACGACAATATTCTGTTTCTGGACGCCAGTCTCGGTATCGAGAGAGGCGACAAGATCGCTCTGATAGGGCCCAACGGTTGCGGCAAGTCGACTCTGTTGAGACTGCTCACCGGCAGGGAAAAACCCATGGAGGGCGAGGTCCGCCTGGGCGAGCACAATATAATCACCGGTTATTTCGAGCAGAACCAGGCCGAGGCCCTGGACAGGGACAAAACCGTCCTCGATACCATCTCGGATGATGTCTATCACTGGAAAGACGTGGAGATAAGGGGCTTGCTCGGACGCTTTTTATTCAGTGGCGATACTGTATACAAGCGAGTCTGCGATCTCTCCGGCGGCGAGAAGGCCCGTCTGGCGCTTGCCAAATTGCTCACCCGGCAGGTCAATTTCCTGATCTTAGATGAGCCCACCAACCATCTCGATATCCCCGCCAAAGAGACTCTGGAGGATGCGATCAGGAGCTTCGACGGCGCCGTGGTGGTGGTCTCTCACGACCGGTATTTCATTTCGCAGATAGCCAATAAGATAATCGAGATCAAAGAGGCTTCTTTCAATGTTTATGAAGGCGGTTATGAATACTATCTCGAGCGTATAGAGAAAGAGCGCCAGGAAGTCATCGAAGCCGAACTG
>JAGQHH010000720.1 GCA_020431945.1 Cyanobacteria bacterium HKST-UBA02
GTGGCTTTCTCACTAATTGGTTGTACCCCATGTGCCCGGGCATAATCACTCTATGAACTGCCCTCGATGCAATAGACCGAAAAGCTCCCCTGAAGCCGGCTCGATTACCCAGTGGGTATCGGTTTGCACTTGTGATGTGGAGATCTCTCCCGAGATCGAGGTAGAAATCTGCAAGACCTGCGGCAAGAGAATCGGCTCGGGTCGAAAGGGCTCTTTCACCCAGATGATTTTCCGATCTGATCTGTGCGCTTGCCAGCGCCCGGAAGCAGGAGGAGGAGAGGTCGAGCAAACATCCTCCCAGAAAAAAGGACCTGCTTTCGAAGGCTATATCGATAGCGGTGACGACGAAGAAGAGCTTGATCTCGATAGCGACTCATTCCCGGTGGATCGATTCAAGCCGGTAAAAGAACTGGGCCGCGGCGCCGGGGGAGCCGTCTATCTCTGTCGGGACAGGCTGCTCGGCAAGAAAGTAGCAGTCAAGATCCTGCATGTGCTCACCGCCGAGCAACTGATATCTTTCCAGGAAGAGGCGAAGGCCACATCCAGACTCGAGCATCCCAATATCGTCCAGATTGTAGATTTCGGCAGCACCGACAGTGGTGTGCCTTTCATGGTCCTGGAGTATTTCCCCGGTCGCAGCCTCCTTCAATATCTGGAAGAATTCGGCTATATGGGCGAGTCCGATGCCATCGAAGTAGTCAGTCAGATTATGAGAGGACTCGACTATGCCCACCAGAAGGGAATCTTCCATCGCGATCTCAAACCAGGCAATATTCTGGTAAAAGGGATCGGTGAAGAATCGCCTGAGATCAAGATCATCGATTTCGGTCTGGCGCGGGTCTCGGAGCTAACCGGCCGGCTCACCGAGTTTCAGGGCAGGACCCTTGCCGGCACGCCATTTTATATGAGCCCGGACGTGATAAACGGTCATCGATACACCGCCGCGTCCGAGGTCTATTCGCTGGGCTGCATGCTTTTCGAGATGATTACCGGATCCGTTCCATTCTCCGGAGATAACGCTCTCGATACCCTCAATCTTCATGCCACCCTGGAAGCTCCCCGGATAAAAGAGACGTTTGATTTGCCGGTAAGCGATCATATCGACTCTTTCCTTTCCCGTTGTCTGCAAAAGGAGCCCGGAGAGCGCTTTCCGTCGATGAAAGCTGCTATTGCCGATTTGTGCGAGGGTGCCGAGAGCGAACAAAAAGCTGCACCGGCGCCTGCCGGATCGAAAGCTGGAAGGTGGAAACCGGCTCTCTTGCTGGTCCTGGTCATACTGGTCCTATCCGGAGCCTCGATTCTGCTTCTCTCTTCAAGTAAAAATGAAACAGATCGAAAGAGCGCCGATAGCTCTGACGATGACCCGGTCTATATGACCTTCGGCGAGGTCAAGAAAGCCGGACGGGACTTCGGTATCGGGGAGCTGCTCTCGGATTCGAACGTCGGCGAAGGTGAGGCATACGGCTCCGGGGTGCATCTCACTCTCACCGACCTTTCTTTGAAAGAATATCTGGCCACAGGCAATCAGGAGAAAACTGCCATTGACGCATTCCACCGATTCGAGCTTCTCGACTGCGATATCGACAGCCTGGAGTTCTTCAAGCTCCTGGGCAGGGCTCCGCATATCAACGCTCTGACAATCGAATGCTCGAAAGATAGAGAGGGCTTGAAGGCTGCTCATATCGACGCTTTGCTCGAGACCCTGTCAGCGAATAAGCAGACCGATATCGATTATCTCAGCCTGTCCGGGAGCCCCATAGATAGAGCAGTCTGGAGTCGCATTCCGAAATTCGATAGACTCCAGGCTCTGGTTATACAGACAGGTGAATTCGATGACCGGGCTCTTCCTTATATTCTCGATACTCATATAAGGGAGCTGATGCTGGCAGGGACTTCAGTAACCGAGAAAGGACTGCTCAAGCTGGGCGCTCTCAAGACTATCCGGCGCCTGAGTATTGCGTCCTCTGCAAAAATTCGCACCGAGACTATAAGGGCTCTTGAAAAAGAGCTTCCCTATCTTCAAGAAATGAGGGTGAGCACCATCAAATGAAATATATGTCCACATAGTCGGTGACCTCGCAATGAGGGCATTTCATCTCCTGGAGACGCCAGTATTTGCGCTTGCCGGTGATGATAAAAGTCATGTCACCATCCCTGATGCACTCTTTGCCGTCATTGTTGTAGTGCACCCGGCAGATTATCTTGCCTTTGAATTTGAATGATTTCGGACCGACTTCGGTGATGATACCGTCCACCTTCAAATAGTCTTTGTCCTTGCCACCGGCTATCTGCTCGCCCTTGAGATAGAGGACGCCGTCCCTCTCCGTAACAGTAGCGGTTCCATATTTTGGTTTGTCGAAAAGGAGCCATTGCAGGGAGAGCATATGCTTGCCCAGGAGCTTTTTCTTCTGAGCGGCGTCCTTGATTGTTGCAGGAGCCGCCAGAGCCCCGGGCAAATCGGAAACAAGTCCGAGAAGTAGACCGAAAAGAAGAGCAATAGCGATTGTCAGGTTTTTCATCATATTTTCGTCCAGTAGAAGATCCTTTTTCTTGTCAAACTGTTTTTCTTGTTATTGGTGCTGTTATAGGCATTGCCCAGAATATTGCTGTTGCCGCCACCATGAAAAGATATCAGAGACGGCTGGAAGAATGTTCCGGCAAAACGAATCTTATCCGGGTGGTGTGAATCGAGAGTAGGATCGAAAGGCACCCAGCCTTTAGCCGGGAAATAGACCTCGCACCAGCGGTGACCGTCCCGGTCTTCGTAGGGGGCTCGCTTTCGCAGGCGGGAGCCGGCGGCAAACCGAGTCGGGATTCCGGTTCCCCGGCAGAGAGCACTGAAAAGATAGCTGAACTCGGAGCAGCTGCCATTGCCCCGGGCGAGCACCGCCGGAGCGCCGTCCCAGCCCCCTTCCTGGCTGTATTCGAGATTGGCTGAGACATAACGATGAATCGCCAGGACCCGGGTCCAGGGATCTTTATAGCCGGAAGCGAAACGACTAGCCAGGGACTTTATCGATGGAGATGACAGATCGTATATACGTTTTATATCTTTGCAATACACATTGCGTATGTCTTCGGGTATTTCCCCGTCTCCCCTGTCGGCTTTCACCGGACTCGATTCATCGAAGCGGGCCTGGAGGTCGTAGCCGAAGCTCATACTCCTGCCTGGTGCAATTCTGGGAATCAGATATTGATAGACAGCCTGTCCATATTGATCTCTGAGAACACGGGGCTCTACTCCGGCTTCGGTAGAGACAGGGCTGAGACCGAGAACTCTCTGACCCGGGCAATCGGAGGGGCAGGCTATGACGACTCGAACATCATCCACCGGTGTGGCGGTCTTGTTCGTAATCGTATGGACGAAGCGGATTTTATAACCATCACCGGCCCGGGCAGGCTGGACAGCAAGGACAAGAAGCACCAGGAGGATCGAGAAGGCTCTCACCTGGTCTCCTCGAGATCGAGCTCGACAATGAGCACCGCATACGGAGCCAGGCTCATCTCCTCCAGATTTACTGAGTTACTCTCTCGCTCCGGGGAGGCAAGAAGAACCCGTGCCTGCCCGGCGGCTCTGAAGACTTCCGGGGAAAGGCTCAGGGTTTGCTTTTCCGGGCTCATGTTAAGAGCGACCAGTATCGTCCTGTCCCGGGACTTTCTGGCATAAGCGAGAATATGCTCCTGGTCTCGAGCGAGAGAGATATACTCGCCTTCTCGCAAGGCGCTGTTCTCTTTTCTGAGCTTGATGAGACCTTTGTAGAAATTGAGGATGGAGCCCGGCTCTTTCGATTCGGTCTCGACGTTATGGCTTCTATAATTCTCCGCCACCGGAAGCCAGGGAGTGGCGCTGCTGAATCCGGCATTTTCAGAAGCGCTCCATTGCATGGGGGTGCGCTCCCCGTCCCGGCCTTTTTCTTCGGGCCAGCCCAGCAAGCCGATTGGATCCTTGACCTCGTCTTTCGTCTTCGGGTCGCGATTGGCCATGCCCAGCTCCTCGCCGTAATAGAGCACCGGCGTACCAGGCATCGAGAGCAGCAGCGAGTGCATCATCTCGATCTGGCGG
>JAGQHH010000721.1 GCA_020431945.1 Cyanobacteria bacterium HKST-UBA02
GAAGAGATGCAGGGACAGAGCCAGGCTCTGGCAGAGCTTCCCATCGGCTCGGTGGTCACCCAGTTCACGGTGGAGAACCCGGTGGACGTTCGGATCGGCGAGAATATCTTCCAGCGCCTGGAAGGCGGCGAGATCCTGGTCAAAGATGGAATCATCCAGGAAATCAGGCTCTGATATCGAAAAGAATCAGCTCTCCAGATAGTCCTTGAGTTGATCGCTTGCCTGGGACTGCCTCAGGAAACGCAAAGCCTTCAACTCGATCTGGCGTGTTCGCTCCCTGGTGATGCCCACCAGCTTGCCAACCTGCTCGAGAGTGCGGGGCTTGTCGTCGTTGAGCCCGAAGCGCAGAATGAGCACTTCCCGCTCGCGGGGAGTGAGCACCGAAAGCACCTTCCGGACGTCGGCAGACATCAGGCTCTGAGCCGTGGAATCTTCCGGTGTCGAGGTATTGAGGTCCTCCACCAGCTCGGCCAGGGTGTTGTCCTCGTCCTCGCCGTAAGGCGTATCCAGAGACAGAGGCGACCTGTTGGCAGCCAGTATGTCTTTGACCTTCTTCACAGGGATGCCCATCTCTTTAGCCAGCTCGTCCATATTCGGACGGCGGTCGAGCTTCTGAGAAAGGGTGCGGGTGGCTTTGCGGAGATTATTGATGGTCTCCACCATATGCACCGGCACTCTGATAGTCCTCGATTTGTCCGCCAGGGCACGGGTGATACCCTGCCTGATCCACCAGGTGGCATAAGTCGAGAACTTATAGCCTCTTTCCGGATCGAATTTCTCGGCGGCTCTGATCAGACCCATATTGCCTTCCTGAATCAAGTCCAGAAAAGGCAGGCCGCGGCCCTGATACTTCTTGGCCACGCTCACCACCAGGCGCAGGTTAGCCTGAATGAGCTTCTTTTTGGCAAGCTGATCGCCTACGGCGACCCGTCTTGCCAGCTCGATTTCTTCTGCCGCTGAAAGGAGCTTGACCCGCCCGATAGTACGAAGATAGAACTGGACCGGGTCTTCTCCCGGGATAGCGCGTTTGCCCTTCAAACGAAGGGGCGACTCCTCGTCTCTGGTGTCATCGCTTTCATCGGTATCGAAGCAATCGGCATAGTCTGCCGCGGCGAAACCGGGGATGAAGTCATCCAGGTTTACGTCGTCTCCATATTCAGTGATTTTCTTGGTTGCTCTTCTTGCCATTTCTCTGGTTGATTTGCTCAACTGTCCAGGGTTCCAGGGGTTCTATTTGGTCAGGCGATAAAGAGATTCCGCTTTGTAAAAAAGCGGTTAACTCTGCGCTCATTCCCACCTCTAGAGGTGACGCCCCTCCCTATTAAAATGTTCCAACCTGAGGGTTGATAACCGGATTTACCCTAGATCTCTTAAGCAACTGTAACCGAGACCCGTCAGGGTCTGCCCTCAGAGGGTTTCGAGCAGTGCCTTATTTGAACTGTCCGTAACTATGCAGACCGCCGAAGCCCAGGGTATTGAATCCAAGATAAGTAAGCAGGGTCAGGATAAGACCCACCACCGCCACCAGGGAGAGTTTTTCCGCCGAGAGCTCCCGGTGTATGCGCAGATGGATATAAGCAGCGTAACTGAGCCAGGTGACAAGGGCCATGGACTCTTTGGGGTCCCAGGACCAGTAGCTCCCCCAGGCGTGATTGGCCCAGAGACCACCGGTGATGATGCCTATGGTGAGAAGCGGAAAGCCGATGGCGACACAGCGATAAGAGACATCATCATAGATCCCTGCACGCTCGACATTCATCCTGCCTTCATCCACATGCTTGAGCATGAACCAGCTGATCACCATGCCCAGGGCGGATCCGCCGACGAAGAGCAATTGCAGCCAGAGCACCGAGACCTTGGAGAAAGTGCCGAGGACGATGGCGGCCACGCATGCTGCGATGGTGGCCACGGAAGAATAGACAGCCTGTCGCCTGCCCGCGGCCCAGAGCTGGAGAAGCCCGCAGAGCCCGGAGAGGAAAAATACAGCATAAGAGACGATCAGCGGCGGCACGTGGATCTGGCGCCAGTAGCTGACCAGAGCCGGTACCAGAGGCGTGATCTCATGCTGATTGGAGGGCAGCCAGCTGCCGTAGAGAAACATCGTGGCTGCCACCATGCTGGCGAGCCAGCCGAGCTGGCCCAGACCGTATGCCCGGTTTATCCATATATAGCCGCCCATGATCGCCCA
>JAGQHH010000722.1 GCA_020431945.1 Cyanobacteria bacterium HKST-UBA02
CCGGCTGTCCCGGAACCGGCTGTCCTGGAACCGGCTGTCCTGGAACCGGCTGTCCTGGAACCGGCTGTCTTTGAACCGGTTGTACTGGAACAGGTTGACCTGGAACTGGTTGTACTGGATAAGGCGGCTGTGCCGATGGCGGTCGCGGAGGCGGGGGCGGTGGTGCTCCCGCCTCTCTGGGCAGTTGCAATGTTCTCTCACCGGGTGGTCCGGGTGGGGGTGCCTGGTTGGCCGGATTCATGGGTGGCTGTACCGGCATGCGCTGATTGGCTATGGCCGGTGGCGGAGCTCCTGTCGGTCTCTGATTGACGGACGGGGGCTGAGGTTGTTGTGGAACCGGCTGCGGCGGAGCTTGTTGCGGAGCCGGCGGCGGCGCAGCTTGCTGTGGAGCCGGCTGTTGCGGCGCTTGTTGTGGCGGCTGCGGCGCAGCTTGCTGTGGCGGCTGCGGCGGAGGTTGTTGTGGAGCCGGCTGCGGCGGCATCTGCTGTTGCGCCGGTTGTGCCGGAATTTGTTGTTGTGAAATCTGTTGTTGTGAAATCTGTTGTTGAGAAACTTGTTGCTGAGAAATCGGTTGCTGAGCACTGGGGGCGGTGGCAGGCCGCGGTGCCGATTCTTGCATGCTTCTGATCACGGCAGCAAAAATCTCGACCAGGAAAGGATCCCACTGCTTGCCGGCGCCTACTTGCAGAGCCTGCATGGCCTCCTCATGGCTCATGGCGTCACGATACGGTCGGGCGCTGATCATGGCATGGTAAGAGTCGACGATGGCGACGATTCTGGCCGGAAGAGGAATCTCCTCACCCTTGAGCCCTTTGGGATAGCCGGTTCCGTCCCATCTTTCGTGGTGGTTCTCCAGAATCTCGCAGATGTCCCGGAGTGCCCTCACCGGTCTCAAGAGCTGCGCACCGAGGACCGGGTGCTGGTTGACCATCTCTCTTTCCTTCTCGGAAAGCGAGCCTTCCTTTTCGATAATCTCTGGCGGGAGCTTCAAAACCCCTACGTCATGAAGCAGACCGGCAACCCTTATCTGCTCGACTTGCTGTCCCGAAAGTCCCATGACCTTTGCGAGAAGCTCGCTCATACGAGCCACTTCGAGGTGGTGCTGCTTGTTATAGTCCGATCGCGCATAAAGAGAGGCGGCGAGGGTCTTGACCATCTCGACCACTTCCGGGACCAGCTCTTCCTGCTGGCGTGCTTCCTCTGAGATCTCGGGAGCTTTGAAGTCCGTCTCCGGACAGGTAGCCGAAAGATCGCGAGCGATTTCGGCGGTGGTCTTGCTGGTTTCTTTGGACGGCACATTCTCGAACATCAGGTCGCCGGCTGTGTGCACCTGGTTCCTGCCGAGACGTTTGGAGAGATAAAGGGCTTTGTCTGCCAGATCGAGGAGTTGCTGCTGCAACTCGGCGTCATCAGGGAAGGAGGCTACGCCGAAACTGCCGGTGACATTGATCTCGATGTCTTCGTGATTGATGGTCAGCTGTTGAAGAGCGTTGCGGATACGCTCTGCCACCACCACGGCGCCTTCCTGGTTGATCTCCGGAAGGACCAGGAGGAATTCCTCGCCGCCATAGCGGACCGGGATATCGACGTCCCGGCAATTGCTCTTGATCAGCTTCGCCACGTTCTTGAGGACCGTGTCCCCGGCCGGGTGGCCGTAAGAGTCGTTGATTGATTTGAAGTGGTCGACGTCGAGCATGATCACCGAGGCATGGCGTTGATAGCGCTCAGCCATCTTGAGCTGCTCGGCAAGTTTTTCCTGACCGACCCTGTGATTGAAGAGACCGGTGAGACCGTCGGTGGTGGCCTGCCTCTGGACCCGGGCATAGAGACGGGCGTTGACTACACCGGCGGCGACCTGGTCGGCCACCGACTTCATGAACATCTCGTTGATGCGGCTCCAGCTCGCCTTCATGGCGCATCGATAGCCGCAGAGAAGTCCCAGGAGCTTCTGTTCGTAAGTGATCGGAACATAGAAAAGGGACTTGACCGGAAAGCCGGAGAGGGCACCGCGCTTGAAGGGAATTACTTTGCGGTCGTTGGCCACGTCGTTGGCGATCACTGTCTGGTCCGCGTCGAAATTCTCGCGGAATATCCTCAGGGTCTCGAGATCCTTGTCGCGATCGACGACCCGGTAGTCTTTCTCGGTGAAATAGTCGGCTCTAATAGTATCTTCCTGCTCTTCCTCGCTGGGTAGGACGATGAAACAGCAGTCCAGAGCGAACCAGCCGGAGAGCGCCTCGAGCATTTCTTTGAGATTGCTCTCTATGTCGAAGGAGCTCCGGATGATGTTGCTGATGCGATGAAGGAGATTGTCCTGGTTGCGAAGTATGTCCTGCTCGCGCTGGAATTGCTGGATCTGCGCGCTTCGTTGCGCCTGGAGTTGCCGGTCGGCATTGAGCTGCTCATGGGCTTTTTCGAGACGCTGGGCATAATCTTCCAAAAGGCTGAGCTGCACCGAGAGCTCGCGCTCGGTTTTGCGGTGACGCAGGGATGAGCGCACCCGGGCTGATAGCTCGGTTTCGAAACATGTGTCAGGAATGCAATCATCGGCACCGGCATTGAGACCCTCTACCCGAGCCGATGGAGTGTTCTCGGTGACGATGAGAATAACCGGGATATGCTTCCATTTGTCGCTATTCTTGATGACCGAGCAGAATCCGATTCCGGTGGTGCCGTCCATACCGTTATCGAGAAGAATGATATCGACATGGTCTTCTTCCAGCATCTCGAGCGCTCTTTCGCTGGTGTCGGCTTCGAGGACACCGTAGGCCTTGCCGAGCACTCTTCCGAAACGCCGCCTGGCGAGCCTGTCCGAGTGCACGATCAGAACCTGATAGAGATCGAGGCGCTCGCCCTCGCTCCGGCTCGTCGAATCTATGGCATTGCCGATAATGCCTTTCTGTGTGGCGAGATGCTCGCCCATTAGTCTCAGTGTTATGAGATCCTGATTCTCGATCTCTCTTGAGGCATCGAAGGAGAGAACCCTGATCATGCCTCTGACCTGGCCGTCTCCTTCGGGAGTGTCGATGATCGGCACGATGGCGTAGGGAAGCCCCCGGGCGTCGGTGGGATCGTCGTCGTCATCTCGATCCGCCAGATCTTCGGGAGAGTAGCAACGTCCTATCCAGGCATGTCTTGTGGTGACGATTTTCTGGGCGAGCAAGGTGTTTGCCACCGTCAACGGTTGCTTATGCTCGTCGGTCAGGCTGGCGATGAAGTCGTTCGGCTCATCATCGCTCTCAGCGGAAAAAGAGGCCACATTGTTGATCTCGTGACCGCTTACCAGATCGATGAAAGCGTAGTCGAAGCCCAGGACTTGACAAATGTGCCTGCGGACAGCATCGAGAGACTCTTCCTTGGGCCTGTCGGAGTCCGGGTTTCCGTTTTCGGTATTGCCTGTATTGGACACGTTCTCTCAGCGCTTAGAAAGCCATACACTACTTGAGTCTAACAGAGTTATTAACGTCTTCTCAAGCTTTATTCGTGTTATTGGATCAAACAGCTGAAGGGCAAGTTACAAGACTTTTACGCCTTTATATCGAAGCGATATCTTTTGCGCATGTCGAGCAGCGCCAAGGGCTCCGGTGCTGGTATGCTTTTCCAGGAGACCCATCATGAAACCACGACCGCTCAAGCCTGGCTCGGATGTCTTGCAAGCCGGTATCGACCATCCCGATACCGCTCTATCGCCGGCTTTCTTTAACGGCTCCACCATCGAAATAGCCCGCAGCCTCCTGGGTGTGAGCCTGCACCGGCGTCTTCCGGACGGCACCTTATATAAGGGCGCAATCGTAGAGGTGGAGGCTTATACCCAGGACGATCCGGCATGTCATGCGTTCAAAGGGCGGACCCGGCGCTGTCAGGTGATGTTCGGTCCGGCCGGGTTCTCCTATGTCTACTTTATCTATGGGATGTATCACTGTCTCAATGTGGTAACCGAAGCGGAAGGGCAGGCTGGAGCGGTGCTCATTCGAGCCGTGGCGAGTGAAGGCACCAGCGGACCGGGACGGCTCTGCCGGCAATGGAGCATCGATAAGAGCCACAACGGTCTCGACCTGAGGATCCCTGATTCGCCTCTCTGGCTGACCAGCGGTGCACCGGTTGCAGACGATGACGTGCTGATTACGCCACGCATCGGACTTTCGGTAGCCACTGACAGGCTCTGGCGGTTCGCCGTCAAGGGGCATCCGGCGGTCTCTGGACCGAAAGTCGTCCGGGCCGAGCCTCGCAAGAGGCGCGCGCGCGAAGGAGGGCGAAAGTGAAAAGACTGCTCTCCGGTTCGCTTTCCAGTCCGGTGATTCGATGGGGTCTGGTGTGTCTCTGGATGCTGGTTATCTTTTTGTTCTCACATCAGCCTTATTCGGGTCGTATTACCGAAGAGTATCTTGGTGGACTCAATGTCCCTGTCCGCAAGCTCGGGCATCTGACCGAGTATTTCGTCTTATTCCTGCTTGTCCACTGGGCCATGATCGCGCCCCAGAATCCGGGTGCCGAAAAGCATGGAAGGGCAAAGTTTTTTATCATTCCTGCCGTGATCTCGGTGCTCTATGCCATTAGCGACGAGTTTCACCAGAATTTCGTGCCCGGGCGCAGCGCCTCGATATCGGATGTGCTGGTGGATGCCACCGGCGTCCTCATTGCTGTCATCGCACTGAAGCTCTATCGCCGCTGGAAGCTTTTGAACTGATACCTGATGCGATATCAGATTATCGAATCTACTCGGGCTGGCAGCATGCCTTGGCCGGCTCGATTCTTTCCTTTTCGAGCTTGTCCTTTTCGAGTTTGTCCGAGGCGCCCACAGTGATGAAGTTCTCCCAGCGGACGTTCTGCGGATCGCTTGTCCAGACCTTGCTCGACCGGGCATAGCAACATTCCACGTCGCCTTCTTCCTCAATGGCGTATTGCTTTTCCTTGAGGCGGCTGCCGATGGCTTTGACCTCTTCGTGGCTGTCGCACTGGAAGCCGATATGGTCGATGCCGTAAGAGTCTTCGGTTCCTACTACAAGGGAGAAATTGAGGGGCGGATCGGTGAGCATCCATTTGACATAACCTGGTTTCACCACATCCGGTGATGATTCGAAGAGGGTGGTGTAGAAAGCCACCGACTCGTCCAGGTTTTTAACATTGAGATTGACATGCATCTTCTTCATCGTTTTCTACTCCTGTATTGCTGCCTGCCTGGCAACATTCGGCGGTGAGATAAGTGAGGAGCCGGTTCATGTCCGCATAAGAAGCGGCATAGACGATCGAGCGGCTCCGGCGCTCGGCTTTCACCAGACCGGCATTGCTGAGATGGGAGAGGTGAAAGGACAGGGTCGGAGCTGCGACATCCAGAGTTCGGGCGATTTCGCCGGCAGGCATTCCTTCGGGTCCGGCTTTCACCAGGAGCTTGAAGATGCTCAGCCTGGTGTCGTGGGCCAGG
>JAGQHH010000723.1 GCA_020431945.1 Cyanobacteria bacterium HKST-UBA02
GGTCTCGTTTTCCGGGAGGTCGATAGCCGCTCCCAGTGGCGAATCAATGTATAAAAAGAAGTGCGGATTCTGCCACGCCGATGGCGGTAACAAAATGGTGCCTTCCAAGCCTGTGAAAGGCTCTAAGAAGCTGGAGACAAAGGAGATTTTCAAGACTTTTCTCTCGAAGAAAAATGGCACAATGCCAGCATTCACAGATATCGCTAACAATGACGAGGCTCTGACGGCTCTTCACACATATTGCAAGAGTCTGAAGTAAAGTCCGAGGGCTCAGCGGATCTGTCCGTATGAATGCAGACCCCCGAATCCCAGGAAGTTGAAACCAAGGTAAGTCAGCAATGTGGCGAGCAGGCCCGTTACGGCGATAACCGCCATCAAGTCTGGCCTGTCGTCGAATTTCGATCGAATGTGTAGATAGGTCGCATAAAACAGCCAGGTGACAAGAGACATCGATTCTTTGGGATCCCAGGACCAGTAAGAGCCCCAGGCGTGGTTCGCCCAGAAGGCGCCGGTGATTATACCGAAAGTAAGTAGCGGGAAGGCGAAGGAGATGCAACGCTGGCATGTGTCATCGAGCCTGTCGATAAGCTCGCTCGACGGTATATCCCTGGACCATTCGCTTTTCAGGGCGAAGGCGATGAATATGAGGGTCAGGGCTGTGCCTCCCCAGAACAGCATTTGAACTTGCGTTTGCGTGGCAGTGTTGGTGCTGCCGAGACCGATGCTGGCTGCCGAAACGGCAACCGCTGCCAGGCAGCCGTACCCGGTGGTAGTGCGGTTGATCTTGAACAGGTGTACCACCGACACCAGCCCTGCCAGGACCAGCAGGGCATATGAAAACATCAGGGGCGGTACGTGTATAGCCCGCCAGTAGCTGACCAGGGCCGGCATGAGCGGCTGAATCGATTGTTGATCCGGGGGAAGCCAGCTAGCGTAAAGGAATACAGAGCTTACGCAGGCGGCTGCCAACCAGCCAATCTGGGCGAGTTTGAGCTTGTGGTCCAGAACCAGAAATGCCACCTGAAGTCCCCATGCGAAGAGCAGAAGGCTTTCATACATGTTGGCGACCGGGAATCTCGAGGCTTCGATTCCTCGAAGAACCAGGGCTCCCGAGACACTGAAAAAGGAGACAAGCATCACTGCCAGCGCGATTCCGGTAATCAACGCCTGTTTTCTTTTCCAGATATTGCTGATGGCATAGAGCCAGATTGCAGCAATACTCGTTATTCCGGCTGTGTTGGTGATTATCTGTTCAGGATTCAATGCCGCCCCCTTTCGATACGCCCTGCTCCAGCGCGTGCCTTATGTCTTTGAACTCTTTCAGAACCGATTTCCTGAACTTGCTCGAGTCGCTTCCCAGAAGAAGCGAAGTCCCATCGTCCGATGGCGCAATCCAGATCCTTATAGACGGCAGAACGACCAGGAGAGCGCCAAGAAAAATGACCCCGAAAGCCAGGTAGATAAGCGGCAGACCCGGATCGTATTTGAATTGCAGACCGTCCCGGGTTGTCGTGCCCCTGTATTCTATCTTCAGCCTTCCGAGCATATGGCTGCCCTGAGGTGGAACCTCGGCAAGAAACTTCGGGTTATGGCTTTCATCCGATTTCAGAAAGATTCGGGCTTTTCCATCCGGCTCGCCCACCGCTACTATCATCAGAAGGTGCGGCAAAAGCGGGAAGACACCCATGTATTCGCCGGCCATTTCCGATAGCGGTATTTTGACCTCTTCGCCCGCCAGTCTCAGCTTTGCCTCCGAGATTGACCAGTCGGACTGATAGAAATCAATTCCCTTGTACGAGAACGGGTTGTTGACAGAGAGAGCTCCGCCAGACGGCGGTCTTGCCCCTTCCCTGATCTCTACCTTGCTCGACCACTGTCTGGGTCTTCCATTCTGGTAAAGTTCGCGGCTTGTTGAAAGAAGCCTGACCGTAAGATCCGGTATGAATCCAATCATCGGTTTCTTGGAACTGGTCTCTTTAAGCTTTATGCTCGAGCCAGGGGAAAAGGAGAATTGTCCCGAATAGCCGGTGAGACCTGATACACACGAACCAGCAAGAAGAATGAACAGACCCAGGTGCGTTACCGGAGCAGCCCACCAGCCTAGCTTACCTTTCCTCGCGAAAGATTCGCGTCCGTTAGTATCTACCTGGTAACCAGCCGACCGGAGGACGACAGCAGCTCGTTCGAGGTCGGTGGAACCGGTGCTCGGAATAGAGGCTAGAATCTTAAGTGTCTCGATCTCACCAGCCGATCGAAAGTCCTGCGGCTTGATTCGGTTTCGAACTCTCGGGGCCATGGTTACTGCGGTACAGGCTACTAGATTCAGGAACAGAAGAGCAATTGCTGACAGGAAAATCCAGGAATGATAGACATCGGTAAGCCCGGCCGCGGTCAGGATGGAAACACCGTCACTGCCGAATCTCGCGAGTAACTCCTGTTGGCTTATCTGATCTGTCTGGGGGAGCCACGCTCCGGCCAGGGCGAGCAAGATGAGAGCGGGAAGCAGGGCAAAAGTGAATTTGAGTGATGCAAGCGAGCCGGATAACTTCTCCCCTGGTTTGACCGGGAGATCCTCGAGCGCGGGCTTCTCCGTCTTTTCCAGCCCAGCCTTGTTTTCCATTTAAAGCTCCATCATGGTGGTGGAACATTCTCGCACCTCCATCTTCCAGCAACATCCGCCGCTAGACTGATGATCGAGTTGCAACAATTCTGTTAGCCATTTCTCGCTCAGACCTGGTCTGGAGGCACCCGGGGGATCCTGATCATGTTTTGATCAAAGTGATCACAATTGCCGTTGGCAGCTCAATAGCTTCTCCTTTCTGTCCATGATTTCCAGGGTGATCGGGTCTTCTTTGCCGAGCATCATGGCGAACCAGCCGGTGCGGGTTTTGATGACTGTGAACATCGCTATTCTCTTGATTCCGGTCACCTGATTCCAGTCGACGACGAAGGATCGGTTGCGGGTTCTTATGAATAGCCCCTGGTCGCCGGCTCTTACGAGCTGCGGGACTCTGCTGGCGATCATCCACCAGTGCGCACTTGTCGGAAGTGCCAGGAACGCCAGCCCGGCCAGATTGAGAAGCTGGGCGCTGTCCAGGGCTTTGCCGGAGACGAAAAGGGCTTGCGCGATATTGGTGCCGACTGCAATTAGCACCGCCCATGATGCGATGATTGCCATGTCG
>JAGQHH010000068.1 GCA_020431945.1 Cyanobacteria bacterium HKST-UBA02
TCCCCGGAGGACGAGAATATGGCCGAGCCAGGAGAGAGACTCGCCATGAGCCCAGCTCTCGGCTCCTTCGATGAGGGCGAGATTCCTTGCTTTCTCCAGGCTTTCCAGGGCGGCACCGTAGTCTCCCTGCTCGATCAATCGCTTGCCTTCAGTCAGGGCTTTTTCGAAGCTCATTAGATTATTCCTGTATTATTGAGTATCTCGATTGCCGGTCCGAGATAGAAAGGTTGTAATTAGACTCTTTATGCCCTACATAGCCGAAATTAGCCGCACCAACCCTTCTTGCTTCGTATTTCTCATAGACCAGTCCGGTTCCATGCAGGATCCTTTCGGCTCCCTTACAGGAACCAAAACAAAAGCGATGGGGGTAGCCGATGCAATCAATCGTCTCCTCCAGAACCTGGTGATCAAATGCACCAAGTCGGAAGGAATTCGCGATTATTACTATGTCTCGGTAATCGGCTATGGCGGCAAGGGAGTGGCACCGGCATTCACCGGACCCCTGAAGAGCAAAGAGCTCGTCAAGATTTCCGAAATCGGCAATAATCCTGCTCGCCTGGAAGAGAGAAGACGAAGCGTCGAGGACGGCCAGGGCGGAATGACCGAGCAGACCTTCAAGTTCCCGGTCTGGTTCGATCCCACTTCCTATGGCGGGACGCCCATGAACGGTGCTTTCCAGAAATGCACCTCGATCATCGTCAAATGGCTGGCGGAGCATCCCAACTGTTTCCCCCCCATCGTGATCAATATTACCGACGGCGAATCCACCGACGGTGACCCGTTCCAGTCTGCCTACGATCTGATGACCCTCTCCAGCGCCGACGGTGATGTGCTTCTCTTCAATCTCCATATCTCCTCATCGAATCACAAGCCCATCGAATTCCCGGACTCCGAGGCGGTGCTTCCGGACGCTCATGCCAAGCTGCTTTTCTCCATGTCCAGTCCCCTTCCCGAATATATGCGAACCCTGGTGGGCAAAGAAGGAATTCTGGTTTCCTACAATACCCGGGGCTTCGTTTTCAATGCCGACCTGGTCTCGGTCATCCGCTTCTTAGATATCGGAACAAGACCGAGCAATATGCGCTGACGGAGCCTCTCATGAAAGTTTCCAGCCACTGCTTCCGCCTTCCGAAACAGGGAAACAGCCTTCTAGAGTACGAGGACGCCGCCTGGCCTCTCGACCAAACCGAGCTCGACTGCCCGAGCTTCCGCTGTGCCGTGGCTGACGGAGCCACAGAAAGCTCTTTCTCAGATCGCTGGGCCCGGCTTCTCGTGGAAGGTTTCCACAGTCAGACCGATCTGGCAGATCTCCGGAAGTCCTGGCAGGATGAGATAAGCACTATCGAACTGCCCTGGTATGCCGAGCAGAAAGCCGACTCCGGGGCCTATGCCGCTCTTCTGGGACTGGTTCTCGAGGAGGGCGAGGGAAAAATTTCCTTCACATCGACAAGCGTCGGGGACTGCTGTCTTTTCCAGATCAGGAAAAAACACAGGATCATGACTTTTCCGGACTTCTCTTTCGAGTCTTTCGACAGCACTCCAGCTCTTCTCTCGAGCCGTGCCGACACCTCCAGGGAGGAGCCGGAAGAGCTGACCGGAAGCGGCGAGGCCAAGCCCGGTGACAACTTCGTCCTGCTCACCGACGCCATCGCTGCCTGGACCCTCAGGCACCCTGCCAGAGTCGAGGACCGCCTGCTCAAACTGGTTGCCCTCAAGTCCCAGGAAGAGTTCCAGGAGCTGGTGGAGAGCCAGCGCGATGACCGGGATGCCGAGGGACGTCCGGCCATGAAGAATGACGATGTCACCTTTCTTTTAATCGAGATTACATCCTGATGTTCAATCAATTTTCCGACAGTGCCATCAAAGTCATCCAGCTCGCCCAGCAGGAGACTATAGAATGCGGTCATGCAGTGACGGGCACCGAACACATACTGCTCGGCATACTCGCCGACGAGACCTGCCGACCTTCGGTAATCTTGAAATCCATGGGCATCACCTTTAAAAAGGCCCGGGAAGAGGTGATCAGGATAATGGGTCGGGGCAGCACTGGCAGCCATCCCGACTATTCTTTCAGTCCAAGGGCCAAGTCCCTGCTCAAGATAGCTCGGGAGGAAGCAGATGAACAGGAAGCTCCTCTGGTCGACACAGGGCACCTGCTCCTGGCCATGCTCAAAATGCCCCGCTGCACGGCCCAGAAGGTTCTTCATGCCCTGGATCTGGACCGGGAATTTCTCCAGCAGAGACTGAAAAATATAAACAGTCAGGCGGCAGCCCTTCCCGGAAGCGAAACCACCGATCAGCTCAGCGAGCTGCACAGCCGGATCAGACAGGGAAAGATCGAGAGCCAGGACCAGGAGCTGCCTCCCGAGCCGGATCCGATGATCGGCTATATCATCGATCGAAAGTACCAGATCGAATCGGTCATCGGTCATGGTGGCATGGGAGTGGTCTACAAAGTAAGGCATCTCGTCCTCGATCGTTATTTCGCCATCAAAGTGCTTCATCCCTACCTGGCATCGGACTCGCGAAACAAGCGGCGTTTCCAGCGTGAAGCTCAGGCCGCCAGCCGTCTTACTCATCCGAACCTGGCCACGGTATTCGACTGGGATGTCCTGGAGGACGGGCGTCCTTACCTGGTCATGTATTACATCGAAGGAGTAAAACTCTCGGATCTGATTCTCAATAACCATTCGGTGCCCATCGCAATCTGGCTCTCGATCTTCACCCAGATCTGCGATGCGCTGAGCCATGCTCACAACCAGGGAGTGATCCACAGAGATCTCAAACCAAGCAATATAATCCTCAGCAAAACCGGAGACACGGCTCATTTCGTGAAGATAGTCGACTTCGGAATCGCCAAGCTCCTGCAAGAATCGAGCGAAGCCAGGGATCTGACCCAGGCCGGAGAGGTTTTCGGAAGTCCGCTCTATATGAGCCCGGAACAATGTCTCGGACAGAATCTGGACATCAGGAGCGACATCTATTCTCTGGGTTGCGTTATGTACGAAGCCCTCACCGGCTTGCCTCCTTTTTTCGGAAGCAGCGTCTACGACACGATGAACAAGCAGATCGTCGAGCCAGCGAGAAGAATCAAAGATGTCGAGCGCAGCTCTTTCGTGGAAATCCCCGATGAGCTGGAGCTCGTGGTCATGCGCTGTCTCGAGAAGGATCGCGATAAGCGCTACGAAAGCATGCTGAAAGTTAGAACCGATCTGGAGCGGATCCTCTCGACAATTCGCGGATAGGATATACTTTCGTTTTTCGGCGAATATCGGAACAATGACCTGGCGAGAGCTGACAGTCCAGAATTTCAATTCCCTCGATCGCAAAGTCGTGGTGGACGTTCGCTCACCCTGCGAGTACTTGATCGAATCGATTCCGGATGCAATCAATATCCCGCTTCTGAGCGACGAAGAGCGTGCCCTGATCGGAACTGTCTATAAGCAAGATGGCGAGATGCAGGCAAGACGCCGGGCAGTCGGCATGATCGCACCGCGAATCCCGGCCATAGTCGACCGGATCATGGCAATCAAAAAGCCCCGACACACCCTGGTGGTCCACTGCTGGCGCGGCGGGCTGCGAAGCGAAGCGGTAGTGAGCTTCCTGAGCGTAGTCGGAATCGATTGCTTCCGTCTCACGGGAGGCTACAAAGCCTGGCGCAGACAGGTTGTCGAAGACTTCGAGAAAGACGCCTACAGCTTCGAGACCATAGTTCTGGACGGTCTGACCGGTACAGGCAAGACCGAGATCCTCACCGAGCTGAGCAAACAGGGCATCCCTGTCTGCGATCTGGAGAGTCTAGCCAACCACAGAGGCTCAACCTTCGGTGCTCTCGGTCTGGCACCGCAACCAAGCCAGAAGGATTTCGAAGCCAGGCTCTGGTGCCTGCTCGAAAAATGTCAAGCAGACACCCTGATACTCGAAGCCGAAAGCCGCAAGATCGGACGTCTCGCCCTTCCGAATTTCCTCTATAAAAGGATCAAAACAGGCCGCAAAATTCTCATCGAGGCGCCCATGGCCTCTCGAGTATCCAGGCTCCTTGAAATCTATTGCCAGGGAATAGATAAAGCCAACGTCATCCACATGGTAGAAAAATCAGCTCCCATCAAAGAAAAGCTCGGAGGAGAAAGGACCAGAGCTCTAATCGATCGTCTCAAGTCAGACGATCTGGAAGGCTTCGTGGAAATGCTCTTATTAGAATACTACGATCCACTGTACGCCAAACATCTGGCAGGAGCTGGTCCCTTCGAGCTCACCGTCGACAGCCGGGAAACATCAAAAGCAGCAGAAGCCATCGCCGAGCATCTATCCAACTCACAAATGGACTCGAGCCAGAAATGTATTTCGCTATAGACAAAGGTCACAACCTCCCGGTCAATCGAGGAGCCTCAGGCATAGAGCAGGAAGACGATCTGACTTTCGAGCTAGGCGGTCTGTTGATCGAGGAATTGAGAAAGTCAGGGCATCGAGTCATCGATTGCACACCGGAGAAAGCCGACACCATCAATGATGCCCTCAGACAAAGAGTAGAGAGAGCCAACGAAGCAGGAACAGATTATTTCGTTTCGATCCACTTTAATGCCTTCGACGGAACAGCTCATGGCACCGAGGTCCTTCACTACCCAGGCAGCACTCGCGCAGGCGATCTTGCAGAAAGGGTGCTAGCCGAGCTTGTTGCCATCGGATTTCGGAACAGAGGAGTAAAAAGCAGAGAGTCCCTCTATGTTCTCAAGAAGACAATCATGCCGGCCATTCTCATCGAGGTCTGCTTCTGCGACTCGGTCAAAGACATGGAACGCTATCGCGAAACCGGCGCCACAGAGATAGCCAGACGAATCGCACGCGGTCTTGCCAGCGTGCCTAAACAGTAATTCGAACCATAAGTGGTGTCATAAAGATCGTGGGCTTGTCGCCTCTCCGCAAACATGCTTCGAGAAGGTCTCCAGGTCCCCATCTCCTCTTATCGGTAGAACACCAGTAAGAAGCAATATAACTCTGAAGATACTTTCGGCTGATTCCCCCGAAGACTCTCTGCACATAACCAATCGCTCCATCAATCGCCTTCAAAGCCCCCTCAGAAAAGGGTCCCTGCAAAGCCACCATCACTCTCTCGTAACAGACTCCAGAACTTTGCTGAATCAGCCCGTCTAGCTCAAGCATTGTAAGAGCTGCCATAACAGGTCCTGCATCAAGCCCCGTGCGCGCGCAAAGATGATCTACCGAAAGCGGTCCTTGAGCAAGATGCATATAGACTTCCTGTTGAGCGTCCGGAAGACCGGACAAATCCACCGGGAGATTATCCAAGTTCTCATGACTCTCCTCCTGCTCCTGCAAGACTCTCTCCTCTTCCCGAGGGTGCTCCCGGGCCGGGGTTTCACTGCTACGCCTGGCAAAAATTTGCAGAAAGACTGAAGAAGGAACCAGCTCAGAAGCACTGCTAGACTGTTCCTCCACCACGCAAGCCAGAGAGCGCAAAATGTAGTGAGCCGATGAATAGGCGATATTCAAAAGCCGCTTCAACTGAGAGGCATTGATAAAGACACCATGCTCCATCATCCAGATAGCAGCCAGCCATGGCCGCAAAAGCTTCTTCCGATGGAAAAAGCTTCCCGCAGTCAGCCAAACCTCCTTCCCGCAGCCTCGGCAGAGCAGCACTCTCGAGCCACGGTCCCTGGCCAAGTCACGCCCGTCACAGAATACGCAGATCAAAGAGCCTATGACCATCCGACAGATCTCCTCGACGCAGTCGATCTCGTCGGCGTATCGCTGTGAGAATTCCTGCCATGCCCTGGAGATCGCCTGATCGCGCCTGATGAATCCGTCATCGGATCTGTCGTACATGATCCACCTCCGCTCAGTAATTAAAACGAGCAGTGAATCAAAAAAGTTCAATCGAACTCAGATAGATGTGACATTTTGAAGTTCAACCGATATCGGTTGAACTTTCAAAGTAAACATAAACCCCACTCAGGCGCTCGAGCGTTGTCTGTCTGGTCTGACGTCCTGTGTCACTGTCTCGATCTTGGATAGCAAGGTGCCGAGACCGACACGCTGAGTCGCGGAAGTGATTACAGGATTGGGAACCTGTTGCATCAACCATTCTAGATCTTCACGTCGAACGATATCGGCCTTATTCAGAACGGTAATAATCGGTTTATCCACGGCTCCAAGCTCGCTGAGAACATCGAAGACACTGACGATTTGCTCCATCACATTCGGATGGCTGGCATCCACCACATGGACCAGCACATCTGCTACCGCTACCTCCTCGAGAGTTGCACGGAACGACGCTACCAGCGACGTCGGCAACTTCTTGATGAATCCGACTGTATCTGACAGGAGTACGGGACTGTGGTCGGGCAGAGTGGTTCGGCGAGTGGTCGGGTCGAGAGTAGCAAAGAGTTTGTTCTCGACAAACACATCTGCCTTGGTAAGAGCATTGAGAAGAGTCGATTTACCTGAATTTGTATAGCCGGTGAGAGCAACCACCGGAAGGTTGTGAGTGATTCTCTGCCGACGCTGGGTATCCCGATAGCTTCTAATTCGCTCGGTCTCTTTCTCTAGAGAATTGATCCGAGACCTGATCCGACGTCTGTCGATCTCTAATTTGGTTTCACCTGGTCCTCTGGTCCCAATACCACCGCCAAGCCGGCTGAGGACCTTTCCTTCTCCTACCAGGCGAGGGTATAGGTACTTGAGCTGGGCGAGCTCAACTTGCAACTTACCTTCCTTGGTGCGGGCTCGCTGAGCGAATATATCCAGAATCAGCTCGGTTCTGTCGATCACTTTGATCGCCATCATCTCTTCCAGAGTTCTTTGTTGGGTCGGAGTGAGTTCTTTGTCTACGACAACCAGGGTGGCACCGAGCTCCTGGGCCATTAGGGCGACCTCTTGCACCTTGCCTGACCCGAGAAAGTGTCTCGGATGCGGCTTCTGACGGGTCTGGGTGACCCGACAGCAGATGGTGGCTCCGGCAGTGCGAGTCAGCTGGGCTAATTCGTCAAGGTCATCCTCGACCTGCCAGGAATCGGCTCCTTCGGAGATCAGACTGATCAGGATCGCTCGTTCTTCCCCTGGTCTCACGGGGAGCCCGGGAGCCTGGGCTCGAAACTCTTGCTCCAGAGAGCCGATAAGCTCCTCGAAGTCATCCTCCTGGGCTCCCCTGGCAGTCTGGGGAGGAAGTGTCTTCCAGAGCCGGCCTTTGCTGTCCCGACCGGGCAGGAGATGGGCTATATGAACGACGTCAGCCATTTTGGATTGTTCGCCTCGAGTCCGGCTGAACGACCCGCTGGGGTCTACTTCGATCTGGGCCAGGAGGTCGAGCCTGTTCTGGGCCAGACAGTGGAGGTCTTCTTTGGAGAAGACTTCGATCTGGGGGGGCTCGGTTGGGGACGATCCGGTTGGCTTCCGAATATCTTTGGAGGGGGGTCCGGCCAGGTGGGTGTGGATGATGCGATGGCCACACAGACGTCCCGGTCCTACTCGTACACCCTTGAGCTCGGGCATGTTCACTTGGACCGGAGAGCCTACCGTAACATTGACGATCTGCCCTCTTCTGTTTACGACAACTGAGACCGGGTAACCTGTGTTGTGAGAGATCTCGGCGACGGAATCCGCTAAATCCAGGGTAAGGATCTTATCCTTGGGGATTCGCTTTTGAAGAATTCTGCTGAGTTGTTTGACTTCCGATTTCTTCAGGCCTTTAGCGTTGGCCAGGTCGAGTTTTCCGTGCAAAAACGACTTCCTCCGGGTCAGGGATAGCAGCGGGGAACAGTAACTGTCAGGTTGGTAAGTCTCACAACTGCATCATACCCGTATTTATCAGCAATTTCACTCTGATTTAATCTATCCGCGGTACCCGAAACGGATATCGAAACAGACTCAAACGGTCATACAGATAGCCCATTCGGTTTCCGGCTCGAAGAGAGGCGAGCTTAGTGGCTGGGTATATCTTTGGTAGCATGCTGCTTCATGCCTGTATAGGCAGGGCCGCATGACCGGATATCAACCCGACATCCTCACCCCGAGAACGTTTCCCCGGAGGTTCCCAGTGAGAAGATCCGCCAAGCATGCAAGCCTGATCACCGGCTGGGCAATAGTGATGATCGTCTTTTCCATGACATTTTCAGTCGCTGCCCGGGCTGACGAGCCCCTTCTCCCGCCCGAGCCCGGCAGCGCTGAAGCAGGGGACGGAACAGGTTCGACGGTGAATTCGGACCCGCGCAGTTCCCAGACAAGTCCCCAAACAAGTTCCCCGACCAGCTCGGAAGCCAATCCCGAAAACGTCTCTGAAACGGGTTCAGTGACCGATTCAGAAACCGGATCGGAAACCGGATCGGAAACCGGCTCTGCAGGGTCCGGACCGAGTGTCGTTCCCGGTCCCCTGACTGAAGCTCGACAGCAGCTTCTCAACCAGATCATGGTGGCGAAGGAAAACGGTGTCGGCATAGCCTCGTATATGAGCGCTTTCAAGTATATCGAGGACATGGCGGGCAAAGGCGCTTCGGAGGAAGACATA
This sequence comes from Cyanobacteria bacterium HKST-UBA02, assembly GCA_020431945.1. Next base: position 8,519 of record JAGQHH010000068.1, read on the forward strand.
AAGAAGCGGATGATTCCACTGGTTACAGCCCTTTCCGACCAGCTCAAGACCAAGGCATCCATCGAGCAGGCGAGGCTTGACCGCCAGACGAATCCCCGCAAACTGGAATTCTCCAAGGGCAGTATCATAGCCCCGGGGCAGGCGATTCCTCAGGAGCT
>JAGQHH010000724.1 GCA_020431945.1 Cyanobacteria bacterium HKST-UBA02
TTTCAGGACCTGATCCAGGAAGGCACCCTGGGCATGATGCGAGCCGTGGACAAGTTCGACCCGGAACGCGGCTATAAATTCTCCACTTATGCAACCTGGTGGATCAAACAGAGTATCACTCGAGCCCTGGCTGACAAATCCAGGCTGGTGAGACTGCCGGTGCACGTGGTGGAGGAGCTCGGTCGCATCCGCAAAGCCGTCAGGCTGCTGGCTCTGCGCACCCAGAAGCGACCGGAGCTCGATGAGATCGCAAAAGCTGCCGGGATGTCCAGAGGAAAACTGGAGTCGATTCTCAAAGCCGAGAAGCACCTGCTTTCACTGGACGCCAATCTCAGCGAAACCAGCGAATCCACCCTGATGGATTTCATCGAGGATCGATCCACAGAAGCTCCGGACGACTTCGCCGGCACTCAGCTGATCAAAGACAGGGTCAACAAAGCCCTGGAGACTCTGCGCCCCCAGGAGCGTCTGGTGATTACCATGCGCTTCGGTCTGGACACGGGCATGCCTGCCACTCTCGAGCAGATAGGCAATGTCATGGGAGTGACCCGGGAGCGTGTGAGACAGATCGAGAAAGGCGCCCTGAAAAAGCTCAAGTTCAACAAGAGCCTGGAGCTTCTCACCATGGCTCTCGATTGAGAGAGGGAAAGAGATTCTCAGGACACGCTTTCGTCCAGAATCTCTTTCTCTGCCAGGAGCCAGTTCTCCAGATCGAATCCGTGGGCGCAGCCACGCTTCTCCCAGATATGATAGGCTCTCTTCGAGACCAGCTCCCGGTGCACGAAAGTGACCTGGGCTTCGCAGTCTTTGCTCTGGCTTCCTTTTTTCTCGGTTTTGCTAGATTTCTTTTTTACTTCGGTGCTCATGCCGGCTAATTTATCCGGCATCTCGGATAAAGGCATCGACCCCACGGCTGATTACTCAGAAAAGCCTGACTATCTCGCCCCGGTCGTCGATGTCGATTTCGAGGGCAGCAGGATGCCGGGGCAGACCGGGCATGGTCATGATCTCGCCGGTGACGGCTACTATAAAACCGGCCCCGGCGGAGAGCCGCAACTCTCGGACATGCAGGGTATCGTCGCCGTTGTTGTTGCCGGTGAGACTGTACTGGGACTTGGCCACACAAACAGGCAGAGAGGCAAAGCCGTGCTTCTCGAGCCAGGCAAGCTGCTTTTCGGCTGTATGGGAAAGTTCCACAGCGCCTGCCCGGTAGATTTTTTCGGACAACGAACGGATCTTTGTCTCGAGGCTGTCGGTGCTTTTATAGAAAGGCTCGAACCGGCCTTTCTCATTTAGAGCTTCGAGCACTCTGTCGGCAAGATCGAGACTGCCCGGATCGCCTCCTCCTGTATAAGGATCGGTCACCGCTGCCGGCCAGCCTTTCTCTTTGCAAAAAGAGAGCACCAGGTCGATCTCCTCTTGCGAGTCGCTGGTGAATTTGTTGACAGTTACTACAAATGGCAGGGAAGTAGCCGAAACGATGGCAGCATGGCTCTCTAGATTGACCAGGCCGGTCTTGACGGCATCGAGATCAGGCTTGCCCAGCTCATCGAACTTGACGCCGCCATGTAGCTTGAGAGCTCGTATGGTGGCGATGAGCACCACTGCATCCGGTACCAGCCTGTCGGCTCGGGGAGCCGCAACGATGTCGCAGAATTTCTCGAATCCCAGATCCGATCCGAACCCTGCTTCGGTGACCACTATCTCGGCAAGGCTGGTGGCAAGCGCCAGGCTCATGATGCTGGAGCAGCCGTGAGCGATATTGGCGAAGGGTCCGCCATGAATAATAGCCGGCGTTCCGGCCATGGTCTGGACCAGATTGGGCTTGATAGCATGTCTCAAAAGAGCCGCCATGGCTCCGGTGACTCCGATGGTCTCGGCGCTCACCGGCTCGCCATCGCGATTGCGAGCGACGACAATGCGACCCAGGCGTGCTTTCAAGTCTTCGATACTGTCGCTCAGGCAGAGCACCGCCATGATCTCTGCCGCTGCGGTTATATTGAAACCGGTCTCGAGCAATGGGGCATTCTCTTTGCCCCCGGCACCGGCGATGATGCTGCGCAGTCCCCGGTCGTTCATATCGAGAGCGCGCCGGTGCGAGACGCTTGCCGGGTCGATGTCGAGCTGGTTGCCGAAATGGATGTGATTGTCCACCGAGGCTGCCAGGAGGTTATTGGCGGAGCTTATAGCATGCATGTCTCCGGTGAAATGAAGATTGATGTCCTCCATCGGAAGCACCT
>JAGQHH010000725.1 GCA_020431945.1 Cyanobacteria bacterium HKST-UBA02
CCGGCAAGCGCCTGCCCACCGAAGCCGAATGGGAATATGCAGCACGGGGTGGTCTTGCCGGCAAACCTTATGTCTGGGGCGAAGATGAACCGGATAAGAAATCCGCCAATATTTTCCAGGGCGAATTCCCGGAAAAGAATACCGAGGAAGACTCTTTCAAGACTACCGCCCCGGCGAAGAGCTTCCCGCCCAATGGTTACGGTCTCTATGACATGGCAGGCAATGTCTGGGAATGGACCAGCGATTACTACAGCCCCTTCACTTATCTCGAAAGGGTGATCCGGGACGGCCGGGGAGCAGTCTCGAACAATCCCCAGGGTCCATCGCAATGCAATGATCCGGAAAAGCAGGCAAGCAACCTTCATGTGGTACGCGGCGGCAGCTTTCTCTGCCACCCCAGCTACTGCGCCAGCTATCGACCCAGCGCCAGAATGAAACTTTCGGCTGACACGGGTATGTGCCATGTAGGCTTTCGCTGCGCGAAAGATATCGAGGACTGACAAATGGCGCCGGGCAAGCAGGAAGACGACCTGTCCGAACTGGATGAGATCCTCGCTCTCGAGGTGGAGACGGTCTCGCCCGGCAGTCTCATGAAAGAAGAGAGTGACTCTGTATTCACCTCTTTTTCAGAAGGTCTCGAAGCAGTCGACAAATTCGCCATCTCCGGTCTGGAGGATCCAGGCAGTGAAAGCCAGGGTCACCGGGGCGATTCTTTCGAGTCGTTCAGCCAGGGTCTCGCCTCCATAGACAAATTCGAGATCACCGGCAAGTCGCAGGCAGCGGTCTCGAGCCTGGACGAATTCCTGCGGTCCTCCCGCTCCCCCCTGGCCGATTATAAAAAGGATCTCGGTCCCTCCCTTGCCGAACTGCTGGAGCGCCTGAAACAATGCCCCTGGCGCAGCGAGATCAGCGTGGAGGAAAGCCTGGATCTCCGGGGAGAATATTGTTTCGACAGACATCGTATATATGTGAGCCCGGGTCCGGTCACACAAGAGAGTCTTCTCGCCTTCAGCCACCAGCTCTACCATGCCGCCCACAGAATTCTTTCCAAGCTCTATCTGGACGGTCCCCTGTCGCAGCAGGTGTTCGTCGATACATATTGCTGGTCCGAGACCGCCGCCCTTCTTTTCGAGCACAATGTCCGCAAAGAGCTGGCTCTCACGGATACCGATCCGGTCTCGGTAAGAGCCCTGAAGCCCGACGGCACCATAATCTCTTTCGAGGTAGACCGAGTTCTCAGGAAAAAGGGCTTGCAGACTCTCCGGGATCTCACCCAGAGATCGCTGTTACGCGGACCCGGGAAAGAGTCCCTGAAAGATATCTTTCTCGCCGGCCATGAGAGATATATCGAGTCCTTCGAAACAGATCTGGAAAGGGCTCGATACTATATCGAAGCAGGCACCAGGAATGGACTGCCTGTTTCCAAGATTTAGATTAAACGTAGCGACTTAGACGTATGCCTCTTGGGCTTCCACGGTCACGGAGTCGGCATAGACCCAGAGGTCGCCGGGACGCCAGTGAAGCGGGGAATGATCCCTGTACTTGTAGACCAGAAGCTGGCGAATGATACGCCGGGCGGAGGGATTGCGCTCCCCGCGCTTGTCATTGGCGAGCCTGGTGCGTAACTGAATGGCCTCTCTTTTGGTCCAGCAATAAGCAGGTCCTGGATTACTGCCCTTGGATCGGCATAGAATAGCTATTTTGCCCGAGGGCTGGGGCCAACCTAAAACGTAATAGTCGTCGTACATAACCTAATAATGATAATTCATGTTCGGAAAAAATCTACTAAATCATAGGCAATAAAAGAAGCCAGCAAAGATGAAAGCTCCTGAACATATCGTCATTTTCCACCCGGCCGCCATCGGTGACGCGGTCCTTGCAACCCCGGTGGCAGCGCTGCTCAAGCGAAATTTCCCGGACACTGCCATCACTTATTGGTCGCATTCCAGCCTGGAGCCCTTGATCGCCGGGCGGTGCAAAGACATCGATCGCTTCGTCAAGTTCGAGAAGAAGCCTGTAATAGCCCTGATTTCGCAGCTCAGGAGCCTCGCGCCGCAACTCTTCGTCGATCTGTCCAATTCCCTCAAGGGAAGAATTCTCTGTCTGGCTGCCGGCTGCCGGACTGTCAGCTATCGCAAGGAGGCGGGCAAGCGTGCTGCAGACAATTTTGTAGACACCATCAGACCCCTGATCAAAGATTGCGAGCTTCCCTGGTTTCCCACCCTGGAACTTCCGGAGGGGGGCGTGGGGGACGATCTGAATCTTTCCCGGGGCGACTCCATCATCGGTCTCGTTCCGGGTGTCGGCAATAAAAGACCCCACCGGGCCTGGCCCCGGGAGCACTGGCTGGCCCTTATCCAGGGGCTCAGCCGGGAGGGCAGGCAGCTCGTCCTTTTTGGCGGTCCGGAAGAAGCCGCCCTGGGTGAGGAGATCGAAAAGAGCAGCAACGGTCAGGCGCGCAATCTCTGCGGTCGGCTCGATATCGAGAAGACAGCCGGACTCCTGGCCCGCTGCCACCTGGTGGTTGCCGGCGACACCGGACCGGCTCATATAGCGGTGGCGGTGGGCACACCGGTACTCGGTCTCTACGGGCCGACCCTGGTGGAGCGCAGCGGTCCGACTGGATACGAGCATCTGGCCCTGAGTCGCTCGAGCCAGTGCGCCTGCCTGGAAGCAAAATACTGCCTTAAGGCTGAGAAGACAGGTCCCGGAGCCTGCATGTCCCTGATCGAGCCGGCAGAAGTTATCGAGAGAGTGGAGCAGATGCTTCAGGCCGATGCTTCGAGAAGCGGTTTGAGATAAGGACCGGAGACTCTGTTGCCACTGGTATCAATCCCGGACTGGGGAGCGAAGTTACCGAAGTGGAGCGCCCAGTTGCGGCTGAAGTCTTCCACTGCCATCTGCTTGACGACGTTAGCCGGCAGATTGAGAACCATGGAGGAGGTTAC
>JAGQHH010000726.1 GCA_020431945.1 Cyanobacteria bacterium HKST-UBA02
CCCTCTGAAACTGCCAACCTTCTTCGAGCCGATCAAACTGAGTAGTTGTTTCTATCGACGGCTAAAATACGGACTCGTGAGCTCCAGTGGGCAATGGCTTGTGAAGCCAATTTACGACAGTATGTTTAGTCTCCGGGACGGTATGCGGATTGTAGAGCTGGATGGCAAGTATGGCTTTATAGATGCGAACGGAAGAGAGATAATCAAGCCTGTTTTCCCCGGCGTTTCGAATTTCAATGACGGGCGTGCTATAGCGAGTGTCGATCCGACGGCCCGCGTATGGGACCGGCAAAGTTCGGATCCTGTCAACATAGTTTCAGATTCACTGGATCTTTCCTCCGGTGTGGATCCAGGGACGATAGAGGATTCTATAAAAGTGCTGTCTAAGGTGGTGGACATAGCTCCCGAAAGTGCTAACGCCTATGCCAACAGAGGCCGTTTCTACTACCAGGCAGGGTGTTATGAAGGTGCTTTATCGGATTTCCAGAAGGCTCTGGAGCGAAAGCCTGAATGCAAAAACTTCCTCTACTGGAGGGGATGCTCATACCTTAAGCTGAAGAGGTGGCGAGCTGCGGAGAAAGATTTTCTCCAACTCAATCCGAGTCTAATGGCAGTGGATCCTTCTCGGAAGCTCAACAACTGGCCTTTCAATCTCGACCGAGTGTACGTGTTCGATTCCTTCCCGATGACCACGGAGTCCAAGCTGATTATTGCCAGGGCTGCTCAGGGTCGATATGAAGGATTTGCCAGGCGAATGTTCGTTGCTAGCCGGGCCGGAGCCAAGGTGGCGCCAAAGGTCATCGAGTCTCCCGAAGTAAATTTGGCACGGGCTCTCTCTGGATATTCACACACCGACGATGTGCTTTTCGGTCGTTGCGGCAGCGACAGTCTGAGCCTTGCTAGGAGAGAGTACATATACCCTCGAGGGGAGTTGGACTGGAGTATTTTGTCCCTGGAAAAGTGTCTGTCTAGACTTAGGCGGAATACCAAGCCTGACAAGGCAGTCCTCGAAATAATTGACTCAGAACATGGAAGGCTGCTGGATATGGCTGTTCGCTCCAGACAGCGGCGCTTCGAGCTTGCTGGACTCGAGTCGTTATTGCTCAAGCGTTGTCAGGCGATGGAAAGTTCGATCAGGGGACCGAATCCCCATACGTTTGCTTGTTTCGAACTGGCTGAATATTACGCCGATCTCGGGGACCCCAGAGCCGAAGAGATCTACAAGTCAGTTCTTGCGCCGGGTGAATTCAGTAAATTGTATATAGACCACTATGCTTTCTATTTGAGTCGCCTTGGACGCGATAGCGAAGCCAACGCGCTCTTTCAGGATGGTAATCCGACCGGCATTGCCACCAGGAGATATGCCAACTTCCTGGCAGGGCACGGTATGAAAGGTAAAATACCGCAGTTGCTGGAGCGGTCCAGGAAATTCAATTGTAGTTATAGCCGGGAAATTCAGGCATTCAAGCTTCCGGAGCTTCCTGTTCCCGATAAGGGCACAGCGGAGGAATATTTCGAGCTATGCAAGACCGCCAATGATTTCGGCCAGGTAGATGCTGCCAATCATTATCTGGAGAAATCCAGGGTGGTTGGTAAAGACTCGAACTGGCAGGAAATGCTTTCACGATACAAGCGAAACTACTTGCCTGTCGAGCGAATACCTCTAGAGGTGGTATCACTTTTCTTCTGTGTAGTTGAAAGTGACATGAGGCACTTCGATTTTGAAGAGCCCAGAAACGCGCTACTAAAGTGCATCAAGGAGGCGCCGGAGTATCCGCATCCTTATGCCGAGCTAGTTAACCTGTACACGTTTGTCGGTAGCTACAGCGATGCAGAGGCTCTGCTCAAAGTAGGCGTGAAGCAGCATCCGAACTTCGTGCCGCTTCGGATGGCAGCCGGCAAGCTCTATTTGGACACGGGCCGGAAGGACAAAGCTGTGGAGGCATACAAGACAGCCCTTAATCTCGATCCGACAGTCGAGCTCGCCCAGCGCGAAGTGAAGCGGCTGGGCAAATAGCGGTTTCTCAGGGGAAGGGGTGGAACTACGCTTGTCCGATTCCCTTCTTGGAGCTAGTTTTAAGGCAGAGGTTTTCAGGCGATGTTTCGGTTCGGACTTACTTTGTTTACAGCTTCCTTGACTGCAGGGTTCTATTGGGGCAATGCAGCATATTTTGCCGAGTTCGAAAGACCGACGAAGAAATTTATGTTTGTTCCTGGGTTGAAGACGCCACAGTCAGATGAGTTCTGGAGAGCCGAAGCTCGACGTCGTGCGCGAGTTTACTGGTCTCTACCGGATGATGCCGAGCTAAAAACCAGAGGTCTGAAGAACTGGCATAGCTTTTAGACCGCTCATAACTTATCGTAGATGTGCTCTATGTTCTCAACCAGCTCATCATTGATTGCTGTCCAATACTTATTAGGCAGTCCGTCGACCAATATGTTGCTCATGCTCATATTTGTATCGAGATTCGCCGTTAGTACCGCACCATTTTGAAGCAGCGCAGTAAAGCCTGTGTTCCGCCCTGTCCTGTCATGTATAACTTCGACTATCTTACTAACACCGAGTCCAACATAGTCGCTTGGGGCACTTCTACCAAAGAAGTGTTGGTAGCTATAGGCTTCCTCCGCGTTCATAAGGAGTCTGCGCACAAGATATTTGTCGAAACTCTCCCCCATAAACAGTTCCCTAGCTGGGTACTCCAGTATGCTGAGAAGCCAATATTGATGTTTACCTGGCCGTGAGACATCCAGGCTAACTACAAAAGGCTCATCAGCATTCTGATCGAAATAGGCGGTCCATTCAACTCGCCCGAGTTCGTGTTCTGACTCCGGATAGAGCTGACCTTTGAGTTTCCTCTCTGTTGGCGGAACAAGATTCTGGCCCGTCAGGTGTCTGGTTGTCGGCAAGCAAAACCTCTGAATTCTCTCCTTTGTCCACTGAGAACATAGATAGGATCCTATCTTCGACCTCACTTTGGCAGTCTGTTCATCCGATAGCCACGAAGCCGTTAAGCCCTTTGTCGGCTCGCAATTCGGCGATTCACAATATGCAGGCGCAGCATGAAAAAATAGACACGACGTCATTGCAGAGACGATCTCTTTCTTGTGCTTGATAGTGAATAACCTATAAAATAGTATCCCCTGAGGTCCCAGCATATGACTTCCCAACTTATCATTCCACCCGAGGTCGCCGACGAGCCTGAGGCTTTTGAGCTGTTTCGGCTCTGGGTTTTAGACCAGAATCTTCACATGGTCGCCGCTCTGCTGGACCATTTTACTATCGAGGATTACGCTTTTGTGATCGCCTGTCTGGGCAATCATATGGTTAGCTCGAATCAGCAAGACGAAAACCAAACGCGTGAAACTGTCGCAGGGCAAGTGATCGAGAAGTTGTCGTCCCTGTATGATGCATTTAGAGCCGATGGTGGACTTGATGACGATGCATGATAGGGCGCTAGGCATACCAAGCTCTATTGAGTCGCAAGAGAGTGCTGTAGAAGTTGCTCGAGTATGGTGTCGTCAAAATGAGGATGGGCTAGTAGTGAATACTAGCCACATGAGTCTTGAGCCCGACGTGATTGCAGAGTTTCTCTTCGAGACGGTCAAGTATTTCTCGGATCCGTTGAGTGACAAGCTAGGCTACTCCTATTCGGAGGTCTTCTGCTTTCTTCTTCAAGTTCTAGTAGATTCTCTCAACGATCCGGATTCCGGTGCCGATGTTCGCAAGGTGACTAATTCAATCTCTGAATAAACAAGTAATGATATGAAGATTGCGAAGCAACTATCTGACTCGGATATGGAGTATTACTCCAGGGTTGAGCATTGGGGCGGCGGACCTTGTTATGAAGCCAAATTCGTCTTTCAACCGGTTGTATCGAAGACCGATGTTTTCACTGTTGCAGAGGGTTTTCTAGACCTCATTCCGTGGGAGATAGAGCGCCCCACACGAAACAGTATTCTCTTTCTTCCGGAGTCCGAAGCGACCGTTGGTGTTTCATCCAGCGCGTTCAGCTCTGCCGATAGGGTTGTCGTTCCGTTCCTCCAATACCAGGTCTTCATCAGACCATGTCAGTTTGAGCGACTGACCGGCAGGCATCCTGAAGATGATCTTCGAGGCTGCATAGAAGAACCGCTTTCCGAGCTAGTCAATCTGTTTATCACACTGGGACAGAAGCTCAAGGACGATTTTCCCCAACTGAAGTTTCTGACGATTGACCGCGAAGACAACGGTTACATCAGCCCTCGCATCCACGATGCGACGGAAGGCATCTATATTTCTCAGCAATTGGTCGACGCTCTTCAGTTGGAGGCTGAACCCGTTTTTCAGGAGCGTCATATGAGATTGTCGTTTCCCATGGACTGTGTCGCTCGAAAACCTCCGTCGGAGGGGGACTGTTGGATAGATGTTTGCCTTCAATACGCTGATGCAACGCAGATGATATGAAAGATTCCAATAGGCTGAAATACTGGTTTTTTTCTTCTTAGGTCTCACCTTCGCGATATTGGTTTGCCTTTATCTTCATCTGGCTTCAATAGTTGTACAAGGACCCTTTGTCTTTCTAGATAGAGTGACCAGCACCGCGCGAACTGTTTCCTGTTGATGTTTCTAGCTCTCTAGTCGCGCATCGGGTAAGGGGGCATGCGTCGC
>JAGQHH010000727.1 GCA_020431945.1 Cyanobacteria bacterium HKST-UBA02
CCCTCGTGCCCAATGAGAACGGCTAAGAACGCTTCAAAGAAGTCAATGTCGACCAGGCGGACGTGTTCATGTCGGCTTCCGAGTCCCACAGCCGCAAAAATATCAACAAGTCCATCGAAGAGGCCTTCGCGGCGCTCGAACCTGTAGCCCGGCTGGCTTCCGGTGACGGATTCAGCGTGCGGTGCTATGTGTCGGTGGTCTTCGAATGTCCCTATGAAGGTCCGGTGAAGCCGGAAGAAGTGGTAAAAATCGTCTCCCGCCTGGTGCGCATGGGGGTGGACGAGATCTCTCTGGGTGACACTATAGGAGCAGCAACGCCCAATCATGTGGAAGAGCTCCTCGATCTGGTCCGGGAGGTGGTGCCTCTCGAGAAGATCGCCCTGCACTTCCACGACACCCGGGGAACCGCCCTGGCCAATGTCCTGGCCGGCCTGCTCAAAGGTGTCACTGTGTTCGACGCCAGTCTGGGCGGCATGGGTGGCTGCCCCTACGCTCCGGGAGCGGCGGGCAATCTGGCTACCGAAGATCTGGTCTATATGCTTCACGGTCTGGGCGTCGATACCGGCATCGATCTCGATCGCCTGGTGGATGCCGGCGCCTATGCTCAGGAGCTCCTTGGCAAAGAGCTTCCCGGGCGGTATTTGAGAGCCGCCCTGGCGCGGCGGAAAAAAGGATGTCCGAGCGCTCAGTGCGAAGAGGTGAAAACGGGAGTATGACGAAAGCAGTGGCAGTGGAAGAAAAAGTCGTTCTGGTGGAAAAAAATGACGGACTGGGCCTGATCAAGCTCAACCGTCCCCAGGTCCACAACTGTTTGAGCCGGGAAGTTCTGCGCTCGATTCTGGCGGCGGTGGATGAGCTCTCCTCGGACCGCGACGTACGTGTGGTGGCAGTGATCGGAAGTGGTGCCAAAGTCTTTTGTGCCGGAGCCGATCTGGCCGAGCGCAAGACCATGACCGAAGGTGAGACCCTGGACTATATCGCTCTTATTCAAAAGACCATGAGAGCCCTGGAGACAATGCCCAAACCGGTTATAGCCGCCATCAACGGATCGGCTTTCGGGGGCGGTACCGAGCTCGCTCTCGCCTGCGATCTGCGGGTGATGATGAGCAGCGCCAGCCTGCGACTCACCGAAGTGAAGCTGGGGATCATTCCGGGAGCCGGTGGCACTCAACGTCTTCCCAGGCTGATCGGCAAGTCCAAGGCCAAGGAGATGATCCTTACCGCCAGCCCGATCACCGCCGGAGAGGGGAAGACAGTCGGTCTTATCCACAGGATTGTCGAAGCCGAGCCCGAGCTCGATGAGAACGGCTATTGCGTCCCCCTTCTCGAAGCTGTCAGGGAATGGGCGTCCGAGATCAAGAAAGCCGCACCGCTATCCCTGGCTCAGGCTAAATATGCCATCGACCAGGGTTTCGATCGCGATCTGGAGGCCGGTCTGGCTCTCGAGACCAGTGCTTATATCAAGCTTCTGAACACCAGGGACAGGCTCGAGGGGCTCAAAGCCTTCGCCGAGAAACGTGAGCCCGATTACAAAGGTGAATAGACAATGACCGAGCCCGACAGAGAGCCACTTCCTCTCACCGCCCTGATCCTCTGCGGCGGGCGCTCGCGTCGAATGGGCAGGCCGAAAGCATTCCTGCCTTATGAAGGCAGCACTGTGATCGCACATATCGTCGACACGATCACCCCGATTTTCACCGAAGTTCTACTGGTGAGCAATGAGCCCGAGTCCTATGAGGATCTGGGGGTGGATGTGGTGAAAGACATTCTCCCTTACCGGGGACCCATGGGAGGCATTCTCTCGGGGCTCCTGGTGGCTGCTCACGAGCATTCATTCGTGATCGCCTGCGACATGCCCCTGGTGGACCCGGAGCTCATCCATGACCTGGCTTCGCGAAGAGAAGATCAGGATGTCGTGGTGGTTTCCCATGAAGCCGGGGTTGAGCCTCTCCTGGCTATCTATTCCAAGAATTGCATCAAACCTCTTGAAGAGTCTCTCTTCTCCGGCAGCCTGAGTATCAAGGACCTGCTATCGGATCTG
>JAGQHH010000728.1 GCA_020431945.1 Cyanobacteria bacterium HKST-UBA02
CATCGCCCTCGGTCACCCCATCGGTGCCAGCGGTGCTCGTATATTGCTTACTCTGATCAGGGAGATGGAGCGCCGCGAGGCTCGTCTGGGCGCCGCTGCCATCTGCTCTGGAACTGCTCAGGGCGATTGCGTGATTCTCAGCAGAGAAGGGCTTAATTAATTCACTAGCGGAGAGGCTTAATGACAGGCGTACCCCCTATCACCGGGAGCGTCGACGAGGCGCGAGCCAGGGTCGAAGAGCTTACCCGACTGATTGAGCATCACCGTTTCGCTTATTATGTCCTGGATAATCCGGAGATAAGCGATTCCAGGTTCGACGAGCTCTACCGCGAGCTGGAAGCACTCGAGGGCGCTTATCCCGAGCTGGCTCTTCCGGGAAGTCCGACCGGGCGTGTGGGGGCTCCGCCGAGCACCGATTTCAAAGAGGTGACTCACCGCATTCCGCTTCTCAGTCTGGCTAATGCCATGAACTTCGAGGATCTGGAGAAATGGCAGGAGCGCCTTTTACGGGGGCTCGAGATCGAGGACGAGCAGGCTTCTCTCGACTATGTTTGCGAACTCAAAATAGATGGGCTCTCCATCGCCCTGACCTATCGAAACGGCGAGTTCGTGGAGGGTGCCACCAGGGGTAATGGCACTGTCGGTGAGGACGTCACTCTCAATTTGAAGACCATCAAGAGCCTGCCGCCCCGGCTCAATCCTGTCAGGGTCTCGCCAGATGGAACTTTTGCCGGACCCGCCGCTGGTGCCGGACCGGCTTCTAGCGCGGGCGGCGGCGGAGCTGCTGGGGAGGGTGGATCTGCTGGGGGCGGCGAAAAGAAGTCCCTGGCGGAGGAGCTCGTGGTGCCGTCCCTGGTGGAGGTACGGGGTGAGGTCTATATGCCTGTCTCCAGTTTCGTCAGTCTCAACCAGGGGCTGACAGACAGTAACGAACAGGTTTTTGCCAATCCAAGAAACGCTGCAAGCGGCTCTCTGCGCCAGAAAGATCCGAAGAAGACGGCATCCCGGAAGCTCGCTCTTTTCACTTATCTCGTTTATATCACCGACGAGAGGCTTGCCCAGCCGTCGACACAGCACGAGAATATGGAGATTCTCAAGGCTTTCGGTTTCTCTGTGGAGCCAAACTGGCGCCGGGTGAGCGGTATCGAGGCTGTCAAAGAATACTGCCGTGATTTCGATGAGCGCCGGCACGGTCTCGATTACCAGACCGATGGCGTGGTGGTGAAGCTGGACGAACGTGGTCTCTGGAACGTTCTCGGAGCTACCTCGCATAGCCCGCGCTGGGCCGTGGCTTTCAAATATCCTCCCGAGGAAGCGGAGACAGTTCTTCTCGAGATTACTTTCGATGTCGGAAGAACCGGGGCTGTGACACCGGTGGCCAATCTCGAGCCGGTGAAGCTCGCCGGTACCACGGTGAAGCGGGCCAGCCTTCACAATGCCAGCCAGATAGCCCGCCTCGACGCCAGACCTGGCGATACAGTGGTGGTGCGCAAAGCTGGCGAGATCATTCCCGAGGTGGTGAGTGTCGTTCTCAAAGCCCGCCCGGAGGGAAGCGCGCCTTTCGTCTATCCCGAGCACTGTCCGGTTTGTAGCACGGCTCTGGTTCGAGTCGGAGAAGAGGTGGTGGTTCGCTGCCCGAATACTTATGGCTGCCGCAGCCAGATCGAGCGGCGTCTCAAGCACTGGGTCAGCCGAGACGCCATGGATGTCGAGGGAGTCGGCGAAGTGCTGGTGGAGCAGCTGGTGAAGGCCGGGCTGGTGGAGCGGCCTTCTGATTTCTATCGTCTCAGCCTGGAGAGCCTCACCGGTCTCGAGCGAATGGGTGAGAAGTCGGCGAAAAACGTCCTCAGCCAGGTGGAGGCATCCAGGACCCGTGGTCTCAAACGTCTTATCTATGCCCTGGGTATCAGGCATGTGGGTACGATGGGGGCTGAGCTCCTGGCTGGCCGATATGCCAGCATCGATGAGCTGGCAGCCGCCCGCAGCGAGGATATGGCTGTTATCGATGGTGTGGGCCCGACCATTTCCGAGGCGGTGGTGGAGTTTTTTCAGGATGAGCACAATCGCGAGCTGATCGAAGATCTGAAAGCCGTTGGGGTCGCTACCGAAAAGGACGAGAGCGAGCTCAAGGGCTCGGATCTCCCCCAGATCTTCGCCGGCAAGACCTTTGTGATTACCGGGACTCTGGCACGGATGGACCGCAAGGAAGCCGAGGATGCCATCAAGGCGAGAGGCGGGAAAGCTTCCTCATCGGTGTCCAAGAAGACTGACTATGTAGTGGCCGGGGAGAAAGCCGGATCCAAGCTCGAGAAGGCCCGGGGCCTGGGAGTCGCGGTTCTGGATGAAAATGAATTTCTTGCTATGCTGGAAAGCAGTTAGAATCGAGAGAAATGATTTTCAACAGATTGACCTTGGGAAGACTTAGATTCAGAGCGCCGGTTTTGTTGCCGCTCCTTTTTGTCTTGCTTCATTCTGCCATGCCATTCTGGGCGG
>JAGQHH010000729.1 GCA_020431945.1 Cyanobacteria bacterium HKST-UBA02
TGACCTGCCAGCCGCCCTCCGAAATAGGCTTGTTATTGAATTGATACTGTTTTACCGGGCTGTCATCCGGAGCGGCGGAAAGGGTGTATTCCATACCGAGACCCTCTTCGCCGTCGGGCAGAGGACCGTAGGGAGCACCACGGCGGATTGCCTGAATCCCGGCATCATCTACCGCTTTGACACCGGAGCTCTTCTTGATGCTTATATCTTTGAGAGCGCCGCTGGCATCCAGGGTGAATTTCAGGGTCACCTGGCAGGGACTGCTCACTTTCGGGCTCCGCCAGCCGAGGTTTACTTTCTCCCTGAGAGAGCTGATATAAGGTGAGAAATCGGTCTGCTTGCTGGCATTGGTCTTGAATGTATAAGTAAGATTCAGCCCGTCTTTGAAAGCTTGCGGCATGGGACCGAAAGGCGCTGCATCCTGCACCGCTTTCAGGGCCGTTTGATCGACATCATCCCGGCCCGAGCTCTGGGTCATCTCTGTGCCGTCCAGCTCGCCTCTGGCATTGATCTTGATCAGGATCTTGGCGGTGAGTACCTCGCTTGTCTCCGGGGGCTTCCAGATCTTGCCTATCCGGTCGTTGAGAGCATCCATGAATGACTTCTCGGAGACAACCGGGGCGGCTTTCTTCGCCGGAGCCTTAGCGGCCGGCTTCCTGGAAGCCTGAGCCGGCGCCCCGCAAACGGGCCCGCAGGCGGAAAAACAGGTCAAGAGGGCAATCGTGATCGAGAATCCGGCTCTGGCTTTCATGACCCTATTATAAGTGCGGTAAATACGGTTTACTTGCCCGCACGCAGCAATATCATGATGTATATGGAAGGATTCGCACCACTCTGCATATTTCTGGTGTTCACCTGGGTGACCCTCCTGTTCTCGGTCCTCATAGCACGTCATTTCATGAAGAAGGCCGAAGGGATGAGGCTTTTCCAGAAGTCGGTGAACGCCAGCTACTGGGGCGCCTATAACGGTAGCACCCAGATCGATGGCAAAGGAGCTATCAAGCTGCCCGAGACCTTTGCGGTAGACCATACGGTATTCGGGTCGAAAGCTTACAGCAACGGCGGGTTCTAGAACCCGAAACGGAACATGCCGCCGCCGCAGATGCTGCCGCCCAGAGCAGCACGCAGTCCCATATTGAGACCCTGCCTGACCACCATTCCTGCTGCCCGGCGGGCAGCCTGTCTGGCCAGCTGCTTCTTGATCGACACCTGGGGAGCCGGTTGAACGCCCTGAATCGGGACCGGAACCACCGTGGGCTCGAGAGTCGGTACCGGAATATCTAGCTCCGGAATATTCTGTTCCGGAACCGGAACATTCTGTTCTGCCGGCTTCGAGCTCATCACTATAGGAACGAGCCCGTCCGCCTGCTCGAGATCATCCTCGGTAAGGCGCGCTGCCAGCCGTCCATTAATCGAATCTACTGCTTGCTTGAGGCTGTTGTCCCTGGGCGACAGCCGCAGACCGTTTTGATAGAGAGTGAGAGCACCGTCCAGATCGCCGCGCCCTTCAGCCATAGCGCCGAGGTTGAAAAAGCTGTCCGGATTATCAGGATCGAGACTGGCAGCCTGCCGAAAACGCTTCTCAGCACCTTCCAGATCCCCGGCAGAATGAAGCGCCGCGCCCTCTTTCAAGGCCTTCAAAGCCTTCTGTTGCGGCGTCTCCAGGGTGTCGAGCTGAGCCTTGAGAGGCGCCTGCAAGCCGTTTCCGGCATGAGCGGCATCGCCGCTAACTATCAAGAAGCTGAAGAGAAGAAGTGCGAGGAATAAGGGCCTGGTGATCATGCACCTATTATTCCCGCTATCTCAGGCTGTCATACCCCCTGGTGGTGACTGTGTGCACCTGCTCCGTGAGAGCCTTGTTGATGACCTGTACCGCCTCACCGAGATTGGAGACGAAATGAGCAGCCGAGAAGCTTGCCGTTCGGAAGGCGCGGTCCACCTGGAACCAGTCCGGAAAATCTTTGAGCTGTTTCTGATAGATCGCCGCCCAGCGGTCCGCCATGCCCAGGACCATGGCATAGGGCAGGTAAGCAGAGAAAAGCTCAGGGTTATTGGCGGCGAATTCGCTCTGATCGGCCCTGGAGCCGAAGGCGATAAATCCCTGGAAGGCTCGGAACTGCTCCACGGCCCTTGTGCCCATGGCTTTGCGCTTGGGCATGGCACCGGCAGCAAAAGCGATAACCAGACCGGATAGGATGACACCGATAGCAGTCGCCCTGCCGGTTATATGAAACTCGGAGGCTGCCAGGAGCCCGATCCCTGCCACCATCACCGCCGCCCCCACAGCACCGAACTGTTTGCGGTCGTTCTCCGGATCCCTGGCGAAATAGCCTTCGGTAACCAGCTCTTCATAGATACGACTTCTCAGAATCGGAAGATATTCGGCGAAGTTGCCCCTCAGAGCCGAGAGATAGGTGGTATCGGACAAGCCGAACATGGCAGCCAGAAACACCTGTTCATGAGGCTTGAGCTCCCTGTCTTTGGCTGACTTGAGAAGACGGAACTCGTAATCGCGGTTCGATAGATAGAGGAAGCCGTTATAAGGCAACACCCTTATCGAAATGAACCCTCGAACAGCCAGGTCGATCACCGTCGATACCACATCGATGAGATCGCAGCGCTCATCGATGAGGGTGCCGGCCTCGGCGGCAGTAAGATATTCGGGTGGTCGAAAGCCCTCCGGGGCAGCGGTTCCGGTGCTCTGATCCCTGCCGAACAGAGCCCAGAAGAGAGTCAGCATCAGCATGGTGGCAAGGGGCAGAGCGATGGCCTGATAGCTAACCTGCAATTGCCAGACAAAACTCTGCAGCACCGAGGGCAATACCACAGAACCGGGCGGCATCGATACAGACAGAGTCATGCCCTGACCGGCAGAAATGCCGCGAGCCGAAGCCTTGATCGAACCGTCGCTGACGGGAGCAGCGAACTTTTTGAGCTTGCCGGTCGCGCCCAGAAGAGTGAATGCCTGCACTGCCGAGCTATTGATTCCCCTGGGAAGATGCAGATTGACCGTCGCCGAGTCGATTCGGAACAAACCGTCATCACCGGTAATGCTCAAGTAGAGCTGGGGCTTGCCGGTGAGGTAGTTGACAGCGCCGTTGATATCGTACTCGATATGAAATTTCTGCTTGCCCAGAAGATGCTTCTTACTGTCACCGATGCTGATTATGAATACATCGTCTGCAGCCCAGGCGCTCGACTCGGGCGGAGAAATACCGCCTACCGAGACGTTTCTCAAATGAACGTCGACATGATGGATAGCATCGCCGATGGTGTAGCGTAGAGGAATATTGCGATAGACGTGGTGACGGGGCGGTGTTCCGGTAAAATCGATCTGGAAGTCCTCTTTGACTTTAGCGATGCCATTGGGCTCGAGCACGATATCCGCCCGGTAATCGCTTATCGACTCGCAGAATGCCGGCGCCGAAGCAAAAAGGAAAACTGCCGTCAGGCTGCATATGAGCCGCCAAAAATCCATTATCGAGACCTGTTGCAAAGTGAAAATCTACTTCCTGAAATATTATAATCGGGTATCTTGAAAGATTCTCGCACGCTGCTGCTTGTTTTATCAGCCGTCCTTCTATTCTCGGGGACCGCTGCATATTCGAGCAGCCTCGATCCGGATGCATCCTATTCGGGATCAGTAGAGGAGACAGGAGAACAAAAGCCGAGCTGGCGCAAAGATCAGGACAGCGGCGAACGTGCCCTTTATCTCAGGCAATTCGAGAAGGCTGACGAATTTCTAGAACGCGCTCTGCATCAGGCTAAGAACAGCCCCTCCAAGCCGCAATACCTCGCCCTGACCAGGCTGGCCCTCGGCGAATCTTATCTGAAGCAGGGTCGCATCCAGGAAGCTTACGAGACGCTCGAGTTGAGCAGGGGCGGAATCCGTTCGGGGTTCGGCTCGCGCTCTACCGAATATGCGCGCTGCCAGCTGGCGATCGCAACCTGCCTGGTAGAATTCGGCAAAGAAGAGAAAGCCATAGACTACGCTCGCAAAGCAATCGACATAATCGGCGGGATGGACAAGAAAGACAGCCAGCTCTACGGCTACGCTCTCGAGACCCTGGGCATGGCCAATGCCAGGCACGGCTGGCACGACGATGCCACTCCCCAGCTCGATGAGGCTCTCGAGATCTTCAAGCGTTATCCCGGCTTCAAAAACCTCGATCTCGCCGCCGTCCTCAAGGAGCAGGCAATCTATTTCTACAAGCACGGAGACCGGGAGAAATCCGCCAGACTCTCGGAGGAGTCGGCGCTCATAAGAGAGAAAGCGATGGTCGCTACTCAACCGGCGAGCATCACATCCCGGGTCGAATTCCACTGGGAGCCTGGATCTACCAGAGCA
>JAGQHH010000069.1 GCA_020431945.1 Cyanobacteria bacterium HKST-UBA02
CGGGCTCGGGCTCCGGCGGCGGCGGTGGCGCAAATGCGGGCGGCATGGGCGCTTCAGCTGAAGTAGGCGGCGGTTGCATATTGACGTAAGAAGTGGACTGCTCGTCATAAGAGTGCACCGGAGCCTGCGGCTGGGCTTCCTGTTGCTGCTGCTCTTGATATTGTTGCTCCTGATACTGCGGCTCCTGATACTGCGGCTCTTGCTGCTCAGGTTCCTGATACTGCTGCTGCTGCGGATCTGGCGACGCCTGCTGCGCAGATGCCGGTGAATTCATGAAACAGGAGAGGGGCAGCATATCGACTACAGCGTCCACAAGTTTGTTTTCCCGGAGCCAGTCAGCTACCTGGATTTGATAGCGCTCGAATTCTTCGGACTCGACGCCGTAAACCTCGTCATACTCCATCTGCTGAATGGCGAATTCGTCTTCCAGAGAAGTTCTGACCGCATTCAGGATGTTCTGCAGAGTCTTGGCAGCATCGTCACTGATGCGTTTCTCTGTATTGTCTTGCGGGGCCCCGCTGCTCCCTTGCATGGTTATTCTCCAGGACTCATCCCTGGCTTTCCATCTAGCTTTTCGGCATTCCGGCGACTAGGGTTCTGGTCGCAGGAGATCCGTCTCAAAAGCCATACGGACGCTATTTACGATATTCCCTGCCGAAAAAAATACACACGTGGATGTCCGAAGTTCTTGTGAGCAGAATGTTACAAACAGGCATCCCTGGAATCTCGACGACTAAAATAAGCCAGGAGACCGACAATGTTATCAGCAGCTCGAAATCGACATTTTATAGCCATACTGGCGCTCATTGCAGCTGCCAGCCTGACGCTGTTAAGCCAGAGAGGCTCGACAGCCAAAGGTGCTTTCGAGACTCATCTCGATATCGGCAAAGAATATCTCGTCCGGGGCAGCTACGAAAATGCTGTGCGAGAGTTGAGCCAGGCTCTCAAACTCTCGCCCGGAAGCAGCCGGGCTCTCATTGAGCGCGGCACAGCCTATAACCAGCTTAAAGAATACGACCGGGCCATAGCTGACCTTACCGGCGCCTTAAAAGCCGACAGCAAGAGCAGCCTGGCTTTCAATAACCGCGGCGTCTCGTATTTTCGCTCAGGTCGGGCAGCGCTGGCTCTCAAAGACTTCGATAGAGCCATCGAGCTGACGCCGCTCGATCCGTATGCCAACCTCAATTACGGAGGCGCGGCGCTCTGTGCCGGTGAGGGGAAGCACGGGGCCGTCAGGCTCGAAAGCTGGCTCGACAGAGTATCCTGGAAAAATCGCTATACAGGGCATGCTGCTGTTCTGGCCATACTGAATCGCAAACAAGCCGGTCAGAAAAAGGAGGCATCCGAGCTACTTGCCAGATCGATCAAGCGAGTCAATCGGCTCGAGTGGCCTTATCCGTTCTTGCTTTATCTCAACGGCAAGAAAAAGGCCGACCAGATGCTCGAGAGCGCCAAAGACAGTGACTACGAAACCACGCAGGCGCGATGCTTTCTCGCACTTGCCCAGAAATCCGGCGGAGCAGCCGACAAAGCCAGAGAAAACTTCGATTGGGTTAGACGATACGGAGACAAGACCAGTCTCGAATACTGGATAGCCGGAGCCCTCGCAAAGCATTGAATGCGGTGCTGATTGCCGGAACGGCTTGAAAGAGAATTTCCTGCCCTGATACCATAAAAGAAAGTCCCTCAGGAGGACCGAACTTGCCTTCACTTCGAAAGAAGCCCACCAGGCCTATCGAGATAGAACATCATGTGCCGGGCCGTACTCGTCTCCGTCTTCATAAAGCCCATGCCCGAGCCGGTCACGGCAGTCGGGTCCATGAAGAGCTGAGCCGGCTTCCCGGTGTAGACAGGGTGCATTTCAACGATCGCACCGGATCTGTGGTCATCGAACACGGCGAGCATCCTGAGATGCTCAACTCCATCACCGGTCTCACCGGTCAGCTAGCCACCGAAATGCTCGAACTGGTGGTGGAAGCCGAAGAAGTCGAAGTGGCCGAGATTCTTTTTCTGGGAGGCATTCTCCTGACAGGAGCCCTGGATCTCATGCGCCGGTCGATCAAACCGCCGCCTGATCCCGGTCTGGTGCACCACACTCATGGACGAACTCGTTTCAAGGTCCACGAGCATCAGGCTAATCAAGAATATATGGACCATGTGAGCAGCCATCTCAAGAAAGTCAAAGGGGTCCGGGACGTCACTTTCAACCATAAGACAGGGAGCATTGTCGTCCACCACGACGCCGAGCATGAGACCCTGAAAGAGGTCGGGGCGGTTCTCAGCGAGCTCTCGAAAGATTTGTTCGAGACGATAGTCAAGGGAGAAAACGGTCCCGGGGCGGGTGTCCACGCCTTCGCCGAGTTGCTCAGCCATAAGGGCGAAGAAGGGGAAGGCAATAGCCTGCACGGTCTCCTTCTGGCTACCGGAGTCTATCTGCTTCTCTTCAAGTTCAACTCGCACTGAGATGGACCTCCCCAGGCAGCGTTCAGTATTGGCTCTTGCCCTTTGCAGCCTGAGCCTGGTTACAACCCTGGCATGGCTCACCGGCGAGAGCCTGACGGAATTCGACGCCGGGCTGATTGCTATGCTGTCGTCAGCTTCCGGATTTTCGGCTTCTTCAACCAGCAATGGCTGGATCCGGCTGCTCCTGGACATCGTCTTCGCGGTCACCGCTATCTTCGTGGGGCTCAAGCTGGAAGGAAAATCCAGGCTGATTGCCGGGGCCCAGATCGTGGTTATCTCGATAATCCTCCAGGTGGTCTGCCTGCATCTTTTCGCAATGGCGACCAGTCCTATCTCCCTCTTCCTGGCTGCCATCGCCGGTGTCTATGCGGGTGCCGCCCTGCGCTGGTACAGACACACCCGGGAGCGTATGGACAGTCAGAGCCAGGAGATTGCCATCAGAAACGAGGAGTTGATCCGGTCACAGCTCCAGCTGATCAGGGAAGACGAGATCGAACGGCGGGTTCTGGCAGGAGACATTAACGATCAAGTCCTCAACGACGTCAAGGCGGTGAGACAAAAATTGCAGAGCCTCCGGGAAGCGGCAGACACCACCAGCAAAGATCGGCTGGCTGTCGAGGTCGATGAGCTGTTGTCCTCAAGCATGACCGGTATCCGGGACGTGATGGACAATCTCAGCCCGGCGGTCCTGGAGCATCTGGGCTTTATCGAGGCGGTGGAGGACGTCCTGCGAAAAGGAGCGGAAAAATCCGGCTACAAAGTCCGGTTCAAGAGCGAGCTCGGACCGGAGGACTTCAACCATCTCTCCTCGACCGAGCTGACCATGATCTATCGTATCGTTCAGGAATCGGTGAATAACATCCGCAAGCATTCCCGGGCGGCCAAAGTGCGTTGTCTGATCGGACGGCGGGACGGTCACATCCATATCACAATTGCCGACGACGGAGTCGGACTGGGCGACAATGCAGTCGGGAACGGGTCCCGGGGTCTCGAGTATATGCAGCAGCGGGCCAGTATTCTCGGTGCCAGAGTTTCCCTCCGGCCAGCCGAGAAGGGCACCGGCACGGTAGTCGACATCTGCCTCTGAGAATAGAAACAGAGGCGCTCAAATGAGATACACTAAGAGATAGAAGATCCGTCAGCGGAGGCTCGGGCAGATGATTATGAGAGAGTTATCCGTGGTCGGGATCGGAGTCGAGAGCCGGTCGGGAAAACCTCTGGTTCTTCTCAAAGAGCCGACCATCAACAAAGTGCTGATCATCTGGATAGACTCGGCGGACGCCAACGCTATAGTGCGGGCACTCCAGGAGCTGGAGATGCCCAGGCCCATGACCCACGACCTCATGCTCAATGTCATAGAAGACCTCAACTATAACGTCCGGCACGTGGAGATCAACGACACCGTTGACGGTGACTACCGGGCGGCAATCAACCTCGAATGCCAGAAGATGAGCGACGACAAGAGCGGCGAGACCATAGTCAGGACTATCGATGCCCGACCATCGGACGCCATCGCCCTGGCTGTCAAGGCCAGAGTGCCGATCTATGCATCCCTGGAAATCATTACCGAGAACGCAGTGCCGATAGAGCTCGAAAAATCCGAAGATGATGACGAGTTCAAAGATTTCATCAAGGATGTCAAAGCTTCCGATTTCTTCCTGCCCGGTCAGCAGGAAGGCGACGACTGAATGAAACAATCGGCCACCGAAAAAAGCTCAGAATAATTTCTCCATCCGGCAATTTCCTGTAGACTAAGGTGTCGACTTACTAGGAGAAACCTGTCGTGGCCAAGACCGTAGACGATGCCGCCCCGAAATTCCTGACGATCGAAATCAAAACCTCAGACGGAAAGGTCTGGGGGACGATCCGAGCCGACGAGAAAGAATTCAAAACCGGCTCAAAAGGATTCTACGCCAACGGTAAAGTGAAAAATCCGGACAATGGACTGGCTTACCAGCTGGGCGCCAATATCATCCTGGTCGGAAGCAAAGGCTAGACCCCGGAGAATCCCCGGCAGAAGCTCAAACGGTGCACCGGCGACGGTCCGAGCGCGCCCAGGGATTTGATATGCAGCGGCGACGGATATCCCTTGTTCTTATCGAAGGAATATCCTGGATATGTACTGGATAGAATTTGCATATGCGAGTCTCTCTCGACTTTCGCAACCACCGAGGCCGCTGCGGTAGCAGCCGAGTGGCGATCGCCAGCCACTACCGGGAGCTGTGAAAAAGGCAGGTCCGGGAGAGGCTTCTTCCCATCGACTATAACCAGGGTGGACTCCACCGGTAGATCATATTTCCGGCTCAGGTTGACCACGGCACGCTGCATAGCCAGCAAGCTGGCATTGAGAATATTGACCCTGTCGATCTCGTGATGGCTGGCCTGACCGAAGGCATACCAGGCGACACCCCTGAGGACGCCGTTGAGACGCGTCCGCATTCCGACGCCCAGACGTTTGGAGTCGTCGAGACCGAGGAGGGACTCTTCGATTGCCGGGGTCATGACCGGCAAAACCACCGCCGCCGCCATGACCGGCCCGGCAAGACAACCGCGACCGACCTCGTCGACTCCCACAGCGAGTCGATAGCCCCGATCGAAAAGTTTGAGCTGAACGCCTTCGGAACTCTCCGGGCTGCCACCATTGGCGAGGGCCGATCGATCGAAGGCAAGAAGCTCGGTCAGCCGCTGCTGGTAATTTCTGGACATGTGGTTGTGCCTTTCCGGAGACTCATGACAGTATGAGTTTACACCACCGGTAGTGGCACTGCAAAACAGTTATCTTATGCGACACTCCCCGCGAGGGTCACCATATGTGATGACAAACAAAAACACCACTCAGATTGCTCTCGAGCGGTGTATTTGCTACTTTCTGACAGGTTCATTCGCATGAACCAAGTATCTCGCCACGCCGTAATCAGAATTCAACGTTGCGCGGGCTCACTTGCTACCGTTTCCGGATAGCGCCACCTGACGTTTCCGCAAGGCCCCTCGGCTCAAAGTGCTCAACTCGTGTGCACTCACCGTTAACAATGTACAGTCTAGCAAGTTTTTCGCCGCCGAGAAGTACCCCAATAGACATTTAAGTGTTGTCTATATGGTATTGCCAAGGGTGCCGTTTATACGCACGTTGAACATGTCAAATACATTAAACAGCAACTGAACCACTGATGAAGACTTGCATACGCCGCGCAAAATATATACCGCATATCGAATAGATATTTGATTCATAAATTTTGCAAACGTCAAAGATATCTTTTAAAGTCAAGGGCCAATCTGTTGTCTGGCTTACAGAAACGCTGTTAGTTTGCCGATTTCAACGGGAATGATTATTCTGCTGACAACTGAATAGGTTCGTGTTTAATGGCCCGGCGGTTTCACCACTAGCTCTGGGGCATACTAGCCGCCCTTTACTAAGGGCGGCGTTTTCTTTGGAAGAGACGGGATGCAGTGCTATGATCGCCTCCTCTTTTCCCTTTTCTGGAATCAGTTTTCATGTATAGCCAAGAGATTTCGGACGCCCAGATCGAATCAATCGCCCTGTTGGACAGCATGGGAGATCCCGACTTCCGTCTATTGATAAGCGACCTGGAAGCCATGGACATGTCTGCGGATCCCGATCTGATCGCCGCCAGGCTGATCGATCCAGACATGAACGGCAAGCGACCGGCTCAGTATATGGCCGAGCTCACTTATCTGGTGATCAACCTGCACGTCTACAGCTTCAGGCAGGAGATCGAAACAGAGGACGCTGTCAGAGCCATCGTCGAGACCTACGAGATCCTCAACGAGGAATTCGGCAAGACCAATTTCAAGAAGATCGAGCGTCGTCTGAACGAGCTCACTGCTTGCTATCCCCTGTGGTTCTGCGCCCACGCTCAACTAGCCCTGGACAAGCGCGAGCGCGTCTTTTCGGGATGTCAGTTCCAGACGAGTATGACACCGGTGGAAATCGATACGGACGAGGAGAGGACGGATCTGGAGAGCCAGTCGATTACAGGGCTTATCAGCAGCCTCCTGACCATATCCTATAGACAGGCGGGCGAGGAAAAATCCTTGAGCCTGTTTCTCGATCAATATTCCATCGCCTCATTGATCGCCAATCTGGAAGAGCTCAAGAAGGAAGCCGAGACTCTGCAACTGGTCCTCTCGGCAAGCGACGTCGAAGCCGTAGTCGTCTGAGTCTCATGGTCAGCATCCTGATTGTCGAAGACATGCCGGCTCTACGCGAGTATGCTCGGGAGGTGCTGTCCGGAGAGTTCGGCGAAGATCTGGAGCTCTCCGAAGCCACCAACGGCGCCGAAGGAATGCGAATGGCCTGCGGCTCGAGCCCTGACCTGATCATCATGGACATCTCCATGCCCGAGCTCAACGGTATCAAGGCGGCTGAAGAGATCTGGTCCAGAGACGATCGAGCGAGGATCTTGTTCTGGTCTCAGTATCACCGCGAGACCTATGTAAGGAGCCTGGGAAAAATCGTCCCTGACGAGGCGATTCACGGCTATCTCCTCAAGGGCGAGTCGGACAGCAAGCTGGCCGAGGCTGTCCGATCGGTTCTATTGAACGGTGATCCCTATATCGATCCAGTGGTCCAGGGGATTCAGAAGAGGCTCAAGTCGAAAGATCAGTCCTTGAGCGATTCGGAGTACGAGACCCTGATGGATGTGGCGGTGGGATTGACGGACAGGGCCATCGCCAGACGCAGGCATATAAGCGTACGCGGCGTCCAGAACCGCCTGTCCATGCTCCTCGGCAAACTCGTCCGGGGTCAGGAGAGCCATCTGCGTGAATCGACAGGCATGGAAATTTTCAACCCTCGCACTCGCATAGTATTCGAGGCTCTGCGCCGGGGTCTGGTCGACATCGATGAGCTGCCGGATCTGGACGAGCAGAGCTGGGAGTGGATCGAGGAAGATTTCGATTACAGCCCGGACGGCGAGTGATCGAGTTTCGTCAGTTCTCCAGCGAGTACCGGTAGGACCAGATTCGCACTTCCGAAGACTGCTCCTGGCCGCAGCGCAGACAGAACGGGAACAGACTCGCTGTCGGTGAGAGGCAATGTCCGCAGTCATGCTCGGAGAATACACCAGCCTCGATTGCCGCCACCGGAGACGGACCGGGTGACGCTTTCTTTCGGACAGGATTGCCAGTTCTCTCCTGTCGGACCTCCGAACTAGCGGGCGAAAATTGCTTCTTCTCTCGCAGTTGATTCAACCACTCCACGGCGAAGCCGAAAACCAGAGCAGCAAGCAAACACTCTTCGGCCAGGGCGAGACCCAGGCCTCTCACCATCGAAACTGCACCGATAAGCACTATAAAAGCCATAATCACAGTCATGGATCCTCGATGGACTTTAAAGAAATTTTCAATCCTATCGCCTGTCAGGCTGACAATGATCTGTGCCACCAGCATCGCTACCGCTATCACCATCAAGTTGCTCGACACCGATATCGCCACCACTATCGAGTCCACTGAAAGCATGAGATCGACGACCAGTATCTGGAGAAGCAATATGCCGGGAGTGGAAGACCAGGAAATCTCCCTTGTGATCCGCCCTTCATCGAAGTGGGATCTGATCTCGCTGACTCCGCAGAAAATCAGAAACACTCCACCGAAGGTCAGCAGAAAATGTCGGCTGCAGCCGAAAATCGATCCGGCAAGCCAGGGGTCGAAGATATGCAGCAACTGGACAACAGCGATCAGAGAGCCGACCTTTACAGAAAGGCAGATCCAGGCAGCGAGAAGCTCCAGGTGCCTCCCGGACTGTCTTTTTCTCTTGCTCCTCAGACCGGCGAAAGCTTCCCGCAGCCCTTCCAAGTTGTCCACCGAAAGCGCGATCTCCAGAAAGACGAGCAGGGCGAAAAGCCCGACTCTCTCGAGCCATACGAAAATTTCCATGGTCGCCTCCTTGAGCCAGATCGGGAGGGGCAATGGCAAAGCACCCGATTTTACTGTTCTACCGCGACTTCTTGACAACCGCGATGCATTTCATTTTTTTGCTAGCTTTCGCTCTTCAATTCCAGAGCAGGACTGCTCTCGGTGGAGCTGGTCTTGAGGGTCCGGTCGAACCGGTGTCCTTCCTCCAGCTCGAGCATTTGCAGCTTGGTCTCGGCGAGCTCGGCCCGCAGAGCGTCGAGCTGGATCTGCATGGCTTGCAGCTCTTTCTTACCCGAGATTCGATCGCGAATGGCCGGGATCAGACTGGAGACGCAAATAGCCAGGATGATCCAGGGAGCCACTTCATGCATGGTGCCAAAAAGTATGCCGGCAAGAGCGATGAGGGTCACCGAACCAAAAATGATCAGCAGCGGGCTCACACAGATGAGTCCGATGACCTTGGCGATCCCTACCGCTGTGTTCTCCTGCTTACCAGAAGTCTTGTCCGGAAGATTTTCCATGGCGGAATATTAGCACAGATCAAAAGCCCAGGCCCCGATCGAGCCTGATTCCAGCCAGGATCGTCGCAGCCACGTTCTTCCTCCGGGTGCGCACATTTTTCGAGAGCTCATCGGGATCGAAGACGGTACTACCGGAGGTGACGAGAAAATTGAGGGTGAGAAGCTCCGGCCATTCTTGAAGAAGCGACTGTACCGCTCGTCCGGCAGGTGAAACAACATGCCCGAGATGCTCCTCGAGGATCTCCCGGTTCAATGGGGTCTCCCGGACGATAGTGATCAGCGGCTTGCGGCAGGCATCGATGGGCATGTTCTGGCAGAATTCGACGATGTCCTCCCATACCGGCAGGATCAGGGTCTCCCGGGCCCGCACCTCGACGATCCGCTTGCCGTCTTTTGCGTACTGCCTGGTGGTCCCCTTGTTGAGATCGGCAATGAGCCATGCGACTCGGGCATCATGGAAGAGAGCCTCGGCAATGCCAACCAGAGTGTCTGCCAGTCCGATGATAATCGTGGGACGTTTGCCTGTGCCGGCGAACATATATTCGGAGAGAGAGCCGCTGGCACCACCACTGGTTTCGGCGATTTTCGCCGCAAGAGCCTCCAGATCGATCTCTGAGTGATCCTCTTTCGGCTCTTCCAGATCCGGTCGGTGCCTGGCTACTGCAGCAAGAGCGATGAGAGCCGTGATCACGAACTCGGCGCCGAAAGCATGGAGAACCTTTCCCCCGGTCTCGAGTTCGCGGCTCAGACGTCCGGCTTGCTCCGGGGTAAGAGAGAGAGGTCTTGCTGCCACCTCCTGAAGACAGGCGGCAATGGCGGATGCCTGTCCCAGATCGCTGACCTCGTGACTGACCTCGTTCCTTGCCTCGTCGAGGCCGCGCCTCAGGGACGAGATCCAGTTGCCATCACGATCAAGGTCCAAGGGAATCCCTCCTTATCACCCCTCATTCAGGGATATGCCCAGACTGGCAAGAAGCATGCTCACTGCCCGGACATCCACCGAATTGCCCGCCAGACGGTATCGAAGCGAGAGTGACAGATCTTCGGGGAAAGCATATTCGCCAGAAAACCCTAGAAGCGCCAGAATCTCGCCAGGACTCACGAACCTCACCCTGCCATCCGGGAGGCGAATCAAGGAGCCGCTGGCTTTCCGGCATTTGTAATACCCCCTGGTGAAGCAGATCAGGCGGCTGGATTCCTCCTCTGTGGGGTCGACTATGTTGAGAACCGGATAAAACCTATCCAGTATCTCCGGAGCAAGAACCAGCGAAACATCGGCGTCATCGACCAGATAGTCCACGAGACGCCTGCGGTCATGAAATCGATGAGGCTCGAGGGGACTGATTGGCCCGGAGCGCGAAGCCAGCAAGAAAACCCGCGGTCTCAGCATGGGTACTCCGAAATCAGTGGAGCAGATGCGTTCGAGCCTGGATTCATAGCCGCAAGCACTGAGCGTTTCGGACAGACCGGCAAAGACTTCGCCGAGCTCGAAGCCCTCGACATTCTCGACGATCAGCTGAGCCGGCAGACAGGAGGGGATGAGATCGATGAGATTGAGCAGGGAGCGAGCCCTGGGATCCCGACTGTCCCGTCTGTTTCCTCTTCTGGTATAGGGCTGGCAGGGAGGGCTCATCCACCAGAGCGAGGATTCCGGGATCATATCGGCGTTTATAGACTCGAGATTGAGGCTCGACGGTTTCATCGAAAAGTTCTCGAAGAAGACCCGATTGGCGTGGCTGTTCTGATCGAAGGCGGCCACCACTTCTACGCCGTTGCCGCGCGCCGATTCCGAGAAGGCGCCGAGCCCGGAGAAGAATTCGACTGCTCTCATAGTCTTATAAGACTTCATCGAAGAGAGGTCCTGTACTATCCACGTGGTACAAAAGGTCATATACCTCAAGATCACGGGGAGCGCCATGCACAGCACTACGGATCCCGATCCGGACCAGAAGCGACAGCGGCACGCTGATGCGGAAAGGGATGCTCTGGTCGGTCAGGAGTTCGCCGAGCGCTACAAGATTATATCCGTGATCGGTCACGGAGGTATGAGCACGGTCTACAAAGCCCTGCACACTTACATGGACCGAATCGTCGCCGTCAAGGTCTTGCACCCGCATCTCCTCACGGATCCGACCAGCCTCCAGCGTTTCCAGCACGAATCGAAGCTGGCTTCCTGTCTTTCTCATCCGAACATCATCACCGTCCACGACTTCGGCATCACCAGCGACAAAAAGGCGTTCCTGGTCATGGACTATCTGGAAGGCATAACCCTGGGCGAGGTTCTCGACTCCAGCGGGGCGGTAAGCGAGCACGAAGCCCTGGAGATTTTCAGACAGATCTGCAAAGGGCTGATGCACGCTCACAAGAAAAATGTCATTCACCGCGATCTGAAACCCCGGAATCTGGTTCTGACGTCCGACGAAGATTCATCGATCCTAGTCAAGATAGTCGATTTCGGCATCGCCAAAGTCGTGCCCCTGGATGGCGAGGTGTCGCAAGCCCTCACCCAGACCGGCGAAGTCTTCGGCAGTCCGATATATATGAGCCCCGAGCAGTGCGCCGCCGAGAAGCTCGATCAGCGATCGGACATCTATTCGCTTGGCTGTGTCATGTATGAGGTGCTTTCGGGTATGCCACCACTGCTGGGGGCCAACCCGGTTGAGACGATGTCGATGCATGTCAACGAAGAGCCTCTGCCGCTGAACGAGTCAATTTCCGGATTCAGCATCTCGAAACGGACTGAAGAAGCAATCATGACTTGCCTGCAGAAGAAGGCCAGGGACCGTTTCCAGTCGGTAGCCGAGCTTCTGGAAAATCTCCCGGAGCCGCACGAGATCAAACCGGCAGTCACCAATGGCGGCACTATCGCCATGCGCCTCGCGGATATCGTCACCGGCGAGATCCCCAGGGTTACCGGCGCGACACAGAGGCGTCCGGCTCGCCGGAGCAAACTCCGTCTCAAGAATTACAGCCGCGTTCTCGGCGCTTTCTCGACGGTGGCCATTCTGGTTGTTTTCTCCTTCCTGGCTTTCTATCCGGGACCGGCGGAGGACCCGGGAACACCCCTGGCCAAACTAAAGTGGCAGACCCTGATGTCGATCTCGGACTGGCTCATCAAGAACAAGCAGTACACTGCCGCCCTGCCTGTCCTGGACTGGGCGGTGGCGGATGCGCGCCACCTCGGCGACGACCATGAGAACTATGACAAGCTCATCGAGACCCTTTCTAAGCAAGTCAGGGCCTACTCCATGCTCGGTATGACCAAGCAGGAGGAGCTAGGCGTCACCACCATAATGGAGCTCGACAAAGAGCGCTGGCGCAATCGTTCCCTGATTGCTCTCGAGGAGATCGAAGCGGCCGAAAAGAAGATCACCCAGATCAAGAAGGAAGGAAAGGACCCGAAAGACTTTCGAGACGATCCGAATCTCAATTTCGCCGGATCGGTGCTGGCCATCGTCGAGATGGCCAGGCGTCTCGATGCCGTCAGAGACTACGAGCTGGAAGCGAGGCTTCTGGGTAAAGCAGACAAAGTCCTCACCGAAGTGTATAGCGACCGCTTCATAGGGCTGGCCAGTGTCAAGCTCCAGTATGCCGAATGTCTGCGCAAAGTCGACCGCATCCAGCTGGTCAACAGGCTCAAGCTTTACGAGGATGCTGTCCGCATACGCAAGCTCTACGCCGAGTCCCAGGGCAAGACTCTGGCTGACTCACCGGAGTACATCAGAACCCTTCTCAAGCTCGGGCAATGGCAGAGAGACCGTAGCGACTTCGACAAGGCCGAGCCCAATCTCCTCGAGGCCATAAGGTTGGCGGAGAAATGCCACCAGATACCCAAGTATGAGAAGGCCGAGTATTACAACAGCTATGCCGATTTCCTCACCCAGACAGGTCGAGCCTCGGCAGCCAAGTCTTACCAGGAGAAGGCCGACAGCCTGCTGAAAGAGTACGAGAACAGCCAGAGCGCCAAACATCGGACCGACTATCACGAACATGATATTCAGCAAGGTCAGGAGAATTAGACGGGGTTGTCATTGAGGCGGGCGGCCGGCGCTTGATATACAATCACTTGACCTAGCAAAAGGACAGCTCATTTGGACCCGCTGGCTAAAGCACTCTTTGCCAATAAGTTCGCCGGAATCCTCGTCATCGGACCGGATGGAGTCGAGCTTGCCAACAAGCGTGCTACCCAGATGCTCGGCCGTTCCCTGGAGCGGATTCAGGAAGCCGAGATCGGCGACCTGCTTTCTTTCGACAGGGAAGACAACAGCCTCCATCATCTCATTGCCGCCAGCCAGGAGAGTGTTGTCAGGGGACTGGCCAGACATTCCGAGGGCGATGTCATTCCGGTGGATATCCAGGCCGAAAAGTGCGAGGGAAAAGGAAACAAGACCGTTCTGATCATCTCGGATGCCAGGGACCGCGAATCCTACAACACCCTCAAACAGCAATTCATCAAACGAGTCACCGATGATCTCCGTTCGCCGCTCACGGCAATCAACGGCGCTCTCGCCATACTCAAGTCGGGTCGGCTCACCAAGCTCGGTGACAGTGTGCGCAACGTTGTCGTGATTGCCGAGCGGAACTGCAAGCGTCTCACCTTGATGATCAACAACATCCTCGATTTCGAGCGCTATGAATCAGGAACCATCGTCATCCAGCCTCGCCGCTGCGACCTGGGAATTCTTCTCGAACAATCCCTCGAAATGGTGAAAGTCTTCGGAGAAGAACGCGGAATCACCCTGGATCGAAAAATCGAGAGCATCAATGTGAGTGCCGATGACGAGCGGCTTCCGCAGGTTTTTGCCAATCTCGTCCGGGCTGCCATAGCAAGGGCCGCGGACCAGACTTCCATCGAGATCAAAGCAAGCGATGCCGATGGTTGGGCCGACGTCACCATCTCCTATGTCCGGGACACCGACCGGGAAGCGAGCCAGGTGATCGACCCTGAAGACGATTGGACCATGACAGGCATAGGTTTGATCAATCTGGATATGGTCCGGCATGTCATCGAGCTGCACCATGGCACCCTCACCCTGAGCGAGAAGGAAGGAGCGGATCGTCACAGCTTCTGGGTTCGTCTTCCTATCTCTATGGTATAAACGAATTAAGGGCCTTGAATCAGGTGCTTGAGGCAGATGAAGGTCAAGATCGACCCGGGGGGGTGTATCTGTGCACAGACGCAAGCTGAGGAGTCAGACAGGATCCGGTCATGCGGCAGCGGAATTCGCACCGGCGCTGATAATCTTCTTTCTGGTCATACTATTTCCGCTGATCAACCTGATTATGTTCGCCTGCGGCGTCGGCACCGCCTATCTTGCAGCCAAGCAGTGCGCCAGCCGAGCCGGCACTCAAGCGACTTTCACCGAGGCTCTCAATGTCGTGCAGACCGAGAGCAACTACTTCCAGGCTAGCGGCTTCGGCCAGTTCGCCAAACTACAGGGAGTCGGGGGAGCCGGGGGAAGCGGAATCAATCTCTCGGTGGTAGCAACTCCATATGGTGGCGGCGCCGTTACTCAGTTTGCGGCCAACACACCGATAACCGGCACAGCCGATCCCAATGCCAACACCTACGAATACCGGGTGGATGCAACTTATACGATCGGGCCGTTCATGGATATGAGCATGATTCCCTGGATCGGAGGCGTGCCCGGTCTTGGACCGCCCGCCCAGATGACTTTCTCCGCCGCCAGCACCGCCGAGTTTCCGGAAGGTCTCAATCAGTAGGCTTGCAGGCTTCGGTCAGGCGCGCAAAAGAGTCGAGGGGAATATGTCCTGAGAGCGGGACAGGCCGCGGCCTTGCTCCTTGAAGGACTCGGCTTGTTTGAGAACAGGCTCTGCTTCCTTCTCGCGGTTCTGCTTTTTCAAGAACTCGCCATACTTCTCCATGCAGGCAGCCAGTCTCGAGAGATTGCGACGTCTGGCGAAGAGGTCGATGGCTTCTTTGTAGGCTTTCTCAGCAGGTTCGGCAGCACCCTGCTCTTCCTGGATCATCGCTTCCAGGAATTTGAACTCCTCCAGCGGACCGAGTGGAGTATCCACGGCTTTCATGACTCTCGTGAATAGCTTGAGGGCATCGGCGCCTTTGCCGAGAGCTCTCTGGATGGTGGCAAGCTTGTAAGCTGCTTCCAGAGCGAGCCGGTGCTCTCCTGAAAGGGTCTTGCCGAAAATTCCGTGGGCCTTGAGACAGGCTTTCTCCGCTTCCTCGAGTTTGCCCTCACGCAAAAAGCAGGTGGCTTCACTGGAAGCTACCGGACCGAGGGCGAAATGCTCCGGATAATAGATCTTCTCGTAGATTGCCGTAGCCTTCTCGAAATGCTCGTGAGCCGCGTCGTAGCGCTCCAGTTCCATATTGACCAGGGCGAGATGGTAATGGAGATCGGCAACGCCGGCTTCTTCTTCGCCCAGAGCCGTCTCCCGCTTATTGAGAGCTTCACGGTAGAAACCCAGAGACTTCTCCATGAGGTTGTGATCGAAATAGAATTTCGCCTTGTCCGCTACTTTATCCGCTTCGGTCAGGCTCTGCATGGCCTGGGCGCTGAGTTGTTGGTTCATTGTCTCCCCGGGTTGATCAGAAACGACCATATCGTAAACCCATTCTTCTATTGACATCCCTGGATGCTAAGACTATTCTGAGCTTATTACTAATGAGATTCAACCAATGAAACTGGTTCTTGCTTCCCTGACGGCTCTGGCTGCCTCTTTTCTGGCATGCCAGCTGACCGCTACGGCGCAGCAGGGCTATGGCTACGACCAGAGCAATCAGGCTTTCCAGCAGCAGGGCTACCAACAACCTGCTTATCAGCAGAATTACCAGCAGCAGAATTACCAGCAGCAAAATTTCCAACAGCCCAGTTACCAGCAACAGAACTACCAGCAGCCCAATTACCAGCAAGAGAATTACCAGCAGCAGCAACCCACTTATTTCGGCAACGCGCAGAAGAGCGAGTCCATGACCGAAAGCACCGGCCAGGCAGTGCAGCCGCCGGGAAGCTATCTTCAGGATCAATCAGGATCTCCAGGGGCTTCTTCAGGCACATCCTCAGGCACATCCTCAGGCACATCCTCAGGCGACCAGGGCTCGCAATGGGGCGCCCAGCAGGGTAGCTTCGACGACAGCTCGGCAGCAAGCGGAGACAGCAGCGGGAGCGGCACCGGCCACATGGTCAAAGGCGCCGCCGGAACGATAGGCAAGATCCTGGGCAAAGGACTGGGAGTCGCGGCCCCGGTAGCCGGCGCTTATGCGATCAACAAAATGATGGGCAACAACGGATACTACGGAAGCCCGTATGGAAACTCTTACGCCAATCCTTACGGCTACGGCTCGATGAATCCCTATGGCAGCCCGTACGGCTACGGCATGACCAGCCCTTATGGCTATGGCATGACCAGTCCCTACGGCAACCCGTATGGATACGGCACGACCAGTCCTTATGGCTATGGCATGACCAGTCCCTACGGCAGCCCGTACGGATATCCCATGCAGCAGAGCATGGGAAGCTCCCTGCTCAATACTGGTATTCGAGCCCTCTTCGGAGGCGGTAGCACCGGTTACGGTTACTAAGGGCTGTGCCTGGTTCGGATTCTGGTTCCGTCCATGGCCGCCACCACGAAATTGGCTGCCAGAGCCTGACGCAAGCTTATATTGATCACCGGCGCCGGGTCCGGCAGCTTATGCCCGAAAGGAATTCCGGAATTATTGTCGAAGTGACCGAGCATGTGCAGGACATACCCACGGCCGAAGGGAAAGGTTACAGCCAGAGCACCAAGCCTGTCTGGGTCCTCGGCGGCAAGGTCGAAGCTCCTGACCAGCACCCGGACCGCATCACGATTGACTACCCGGATCAGATGGCTCTCCCGATCGAGTTTCCAGGGGGCATGACTGACGGCATAAGACATGAGAACAGGGTCGGCATCAGAGACGGTGGCATTGTAAACCGCTCTCGAGTTGATCGCCTTGTTCCAGGCTACATATTCGTTGAAAGTCGCGGAGAGGAAGTTGTCGAGAGCCCAGTCGGTAGACAGTAGATAGCCGCCCCGGGCTACGAAGTCTCGAAGTTTCTGGCAGGCCTGGCGATCGATCTCCCCGGCGCAATCGACGATTACAAGACGGGTGTTGCGAAGGTCGAAATCGTCCAGATCCCCTTCTCCGATTCGTCTGTGCGGAATGCCGAGCTTTTGCAGGGTCTTGGCGGAATTGTCCCACATCCCTTTGACCACGACGATCTCGTCTCTCCCGAGACGGTTCGCCTTGAGGGCAAACTGCGGATGGCTCTTCTCGAGCCAGGCCCTGAACATCTCTGGGGGCACAGACTGGCTGCCGCTCTGCTTCATGGCCCCGGTATCGATCATCGGCACCGCCGCGCCGGCGTCTATCCTGCTCACCCGGAGCTTGATGGAGGTCACCGGTCTTTCCGCATCGGCAGCCACCGCCACCGGAAGGCAGAAAATCATCGACAGAGCTAATATGAATCTTGCTGTACGGCTTTTGAGCATGAATAAACTTCCAGTACACGAAGACGTTTTAATTGTAGATGAGTTCCTGATGAATTCGATTTCCGTGCTAACCTTTTGATCCCATGCGAGTCGCCTCTATCCTGCTCTTGCTCTCGGTTTTCAACGCGGGTCCGATCACCCCGGCACTGGCCGCCGAGAAAGAGAGATATATGCTCTGTCTATCCGGAAGATGCAAAAGCATTCAGGAAGTTCGACTCAATGAATTCGAAGTTCTGGGAGGTCCGGTGCTTTCGGTGCTGGTGCCTCTGGATGTCAGCAAGAAAGTGAGAGCCGGTCTCAATACCCTGAAAGTTCGCTGCCGCCCCGACCCTGATCCCCGGGAGTCTCTCAGGGTGGTCCTGGAAAGACGTGCTCCCGGGCCCAAGAAAGAGAAAGTCGCAAGCCTGACGATGAGCGCCCGGGAGGGCGAGGAAAAGAGCCTGGAATCGGAAGTAGCTTTCAATATAGTCGGAGATTCCGCTCTCGAGGACGGAGCCGGGATCAAACTGGTCGATAGCGACAGACAGGCGATCCGGAGCCTGGTGGACGACTATTTGAAAGCCGTCCGCGAGCACGACATAGCCAGGCTGCGAAAGCTCTTCGCCCCGGCCCTCAAAGAAGAGTCACGATATCGCCCGGAATCCGCCGACTATTATAAGAGCAGCCTGAATAACGAGATTGCTTTCTTGAGCCGGGGGGAACTGGACTGCCCCGAATCCGGAGAGCTCGAGCTGACCGCCGACGGCGATCGTGTCATCGCCTCTCGAAAAGACGCTAAGCCCTTTTACCGGAGCAGTGAACCGGAGTCCGTCGACCTCGGCAAAATTGCCGGCATCGCCGATGATACCAGTAGCCGGAAGCCTGTCATCCTCAAGAAGACCCGGATACATATTTTCAAAGACGGAGACCGGTGGCAGATGTCCCTGGAAAGTGGCTTATGAGACGGCTTCTCGGCTTGCTTATGGCATTCGCGCTCCTTCTGGTGGCAGGTCTGGGGCTTGCCGGCTATTACCTCTGGAACAGCCTGAGCGTCAGCCACACGCATGGCAAGAGCGAAAAGATCATCTCTGTATCCCGTGGTCAGAGCACCGACCATGTCATCTCTACCCTCGAGGAGGAAGGAATTCTAGAAAGCAAATTGCCCCTCCGGCTCTATCTAAAGTTGCAAAAACCATCACTGGTGGTGCGCACCGGCGACTATCGCTTCCCCTCGCCGGTAACGCCGCTACA